>BEHT01000014.1 GCA_002898575.1 bacterium HR17 | reverse complement strand
AGCCATCTTTTTGCCCGTTGCAAAGGAAGACTTAGAGTTAGGCGAATTGGCGGCGAGGCTCATCCTTGCTAAAGCCAACCTTCTCCTTTTGGGTTGGAGAGAACTTCCAACAGTTCGGTTGGTCGCCAACGGGAAAAATCTTGAAGCCGAGAAGACAAAGGAAGGTGCTGTGCTTGTCCCCGTTCAAGCCCTGTTGAAAGAACTTGGAGGGAAGGCGGAGAGGAAGTTAGGGGTCATTGAGGCTTTTTGGAGAGGGAAAAAGGTTACCTTGCCCATCGGGGCGAGGGTGATGTTGGTGGGCAAAGAAAAGGTTCGGCTCTCTTTGCCTGTTTTGTTGGACAGGGGGGAAGCATGGGTAGATGCAGCAGGGATGGTTAAGGGTTTAGGGTTAGCGATGCGATGGGAGAAGGGGCAGTTGGTGTTGGCTCAACGCTGAAATGGGAGCGCTACCCAGTGAAAAAAGGGCAAGCGGTTGTCTGGCTGCCGCTGAGTGTTAGCGTGCTCTCTCACAACAACCCTTTGCGCCGGATGAACCACCACTCTGCGAGGAGGGTTGCGATGAGCAGCAGATAAGGCAGTGGCAATTCGGACAGATGACGACGCTGTGGGATAGTGATCGTTTTTGTCGGCGCGGTGACGGTTTGCGCCAGTCGTTGCGTTGGCAACACAGCGCCGCCGGTCGCTTGAGCCCAACGCTTGAGCCGGTTGGGCTGCGGTTCAGCGCGCCACTCTGGTGGCGGGGTGTGGTCGTCCGTGTCGCTCGTTAGCCGCCATCGTTGTGACGCGCCTTTCAGCGGGTCGGCGAGGAACCGCACCAGTTGGCGCCAAAAGTGCCGGTGGATTTTCGGCGGTTCCCCTTTGCGAGCAGCGTCCATCGCCCACCGCCAAGTGCCGTCCACACCCAGAACAGCGATTTTACCCAACCCGTCATGCCACCACAGCAACACGGGGCGGTTGCCCGTCTTTAAAGCCGCTTGTGCAGGCGTTCTGCTTTGCAATGCCCACGCGGCGTCTGCCGGGGGCAACGCTTGCAGCGTTCGTCCTAACATGTCGTCTGCCACCGGTTGTAGCGGTGCCAGCGCGGGCAGAGAAATCACTTGCAGCGGCATAACGAAAAACCAACGCCAAATTTGTGCCGCGACAGCAGCGGCATTGAGGGTGAGCAGCCATCCACCACCCGCTTGCACAAAGTCTCGCAGATTCTGCGCCTCAGCGGCGCTCAGGTCAGCAGGTGTTGGCGCCAGCGTGATGACGACATGAAACGGCGCCAGCCGCTCCAGCGAAACGGGCAGCAGATTACTACTACCTTGCTGATAGCGGGTGCTGTCTGGCAGCGCTGCTAACGCCGCCCATTCGATGCTGGTGTCTTCAGCAAGGGCTTGCCGCAGGAACTTAAACTCAAAAGTCGGCTGCCCTGCCACGGTCAGCACGCGCAGTTTGGTCGGTGCCTGCCATACAGCGACTGTGACGGCATTGTCAGCACGCCATCGTTCGCCGGACAGCGGCGCCGCTTCCACGCGATAGCGGTGCCAACCGGCTTTGGTGGGGTGCAGGCGCAACGAAACAGTGGCGATTTTATCGGACGCTACTCGCATCTGTTGCCGTTGCACCAGGCGCTGTCCTTCCCACACTGACACGGGGACGGAGACCGGCTGCCGTAAGTGTTGCCCGCTCACCGTGACAGTGACTGTCGCCATTTCGCCTGCAAACACCGCCAATTGTGTCGGCGAGACGCTCACTTGCAAGTTGGGCGGCAGGATAGCGGGCAGCGGCACGGCGATGACCCGCGTGCCGGCGCGCTGCAGTGTGGCGATAACCGTTGCATCGGGCAGCGGATCAGTATCCTGACCGTCGGCAATAATGACCAACTGGTCAGGGCGAGCGGTGTCCACCAATTGCCGCACCGCGACGGAAAGCCGCGACGCCATCGCCGTCGGGCGAGGCGGAGGGCGCGATGGAACGAGGCGGGTGAGTTGATCACCGAATGCCCACACAGTCACGGTGTCGCCGTGCTTTTGGGCAAGGGCTGCCACCGTTTGTGTCGCACGGCGCCATGCGGCTGTATCAACACTTTGAGAGACGTCCAGCAAGACGGCGACGCGGGCGGGTTGCGTGACGGTGTGGGGCGTCGTGAGGCTGATGGGCAGCGTCAGCAAGGCGGCGAGGGCGAGGGCAAACAACCGCAGCGCCGTGAGGGCGATGCTGCCTCCGACTCCCCAATGGCGTCTCAACGCGGGCACTCGCAGCACGGTGATGACAGCAGCAGCGAGGAGGATGCACCAAAGCAGCATCGGTTGTCGTTCGCCTGCCCTTGCGCGGTCATGGTGCCAACCCCCCGTGCCACAACCCAGCATGTTCGTCCCAGCCGAACATCAGGTTGAAGCATTGCACCGCGTTGCCTGCCGCGCCCTTGATGAGGTTGTCCAGCACGGACAACACGATGACCCGCTGCGTTCGTTCGTCCACGAAAACAGAAAGGTCACAGAAGTTGCTACCGACGACGGCTTTGACACGGGGCAACTCGCCCAAGTCCAGAAGGCGCACGAACGGCTCACGGTTGTAATCGGCGGCGTAAAAGTTATAGACATCGGCGGCGCCCATCGGTTCACGCAGCGTCGCGTAAACCGTCGTAAAAATGCCCCGCACCATCGGGACAAGGTGAGGTGTGAAAGTCACCCGCACGCGTTCGCCTGCCAAAGCGGAAAGTTCCTGCTCCATTTCGGGCGTGTGGCGGTGCCCTGCCACGCCGTAAGCGCGAAAATCGTTGTCCAGTTCGGTGAACAAGTAGGCGACCTCCAATCGCGACCGCCCCGCGCCTGAAACGCCCGATTTGCTGTCAATGACGATGCTGTCAAAGTGCACCAAGCGGCGACGCACCAGCGGCGCCAACGCCAGCAGTGCTGAAACGGGATAGCAACCAGGGTTAGCGGCGAGGGAGGCTTCGCGCAATTGTGGTCGGCGCAGTTCGGGCAAACCGTAAACGGCGCGCGCCAGCCAATCGGTAGCGGCGTGGCGTTTGCGATACCACCGCTCGTAAGTGTCGGCATCGCGGAAACGAAAGTCAGCGGAAAGGTCAACGACCTTGATGCCGCGCGTCAACAGAGAAGGTACCAAGTCCATCGCGACGCCGTTGGGCACCGCCAAAAAAGCGACATCCACGCCGTCCAAAGCCCGCTCGTCGTAGGGCATACATTCCAAGTCGGTCAAGCCTCTCAAATGCGGATGCGCCTTGTGTAACGGCAGCGTTTCTTCTGATGACAACCGCAGGAGTGCTACCAACTCTGCGTGCGGGTGGTTGAGCAGCAACCGCACCAGTTCGCCGCCCGTGTAACCTGTTGCCCCGATGACAGCGACGCGACAGCGTTGCATTGCGTTGTGCCTCCTTGCTCAGGCTTTACGGAAGTGCTCCTTGATGCGCTCCCACCACGACGGTTCAGCGCCTTTAGGGTTTACGCCCATCGTTTTCGCCAGTTGGCGCAACAGTTTGCGCTGCTCCTCGGTCAACTCCGTCGGCACGGTCACTTGGACATGGACGAACAAATCGCCCCGTCGCCCACTTTTCATGCTAATGAAACCTTTGCGGGGCACTTTCAGGACGGTGCCCGGTTGTGTGCCGGGCGGGACGGTCACTTCGGCGTGTCCGTCCAGTGTCGGCACCGTCACGACATCGCCCAGCGCCAACTGCGGGAAAGTCAAGGGCAAATCTATGTGCAAATGCACTCCTTCTCGGCGGAAGATAGGGTGGGGCGTGATTTGCACCGTGACATAGAGGTCACCAGCGGGACCGCCGGCTTTGCCGGCGTTGCCTTGCCCTGGCAGGCGAAAGACCGTTCCATCCTCCACACCAGGGGGCACTTGGAGTTTGACCTTGCGTTGCGTCGGGACGCGTCCGACGCCGCGACATTCGGCACACACTTGCCCTGGCACCTCGCCCGTCCCCTGACAGGTCGGGCAAGTCGTAATTGAACGGAAAAAGACGCCTTGCATTTGTCGGGTGTAAGCGATGCGCCCCGAGCCATGACATTCGAGGCAGCGCCGATAACCGCCTAACACGCCCGTGCCCGCACAGTCGGGGCAAGTGTCCCAGATTTCAACGGTCAACTCCTTTTCGCCGCCCTGAAACGCCTCTTCCAGCGTGAGAGTCAACACAACCTCCACATCTTCGCCCCGCTCCGTGCGGGTTGTTCGGCGGCGATGCGGTTCACGGACCCCAAAAAATTCGTCCACCATTTGAAACAGGTCGGCGAAGGGGTCTGCGGTCGCCCAAGACGGTGCCGTCAGCGTCGGCTCTGCGGTGCCGTAAAGGTCATACTGGCGGCGCTTTTGCGGGTCGGACAACACTTCGTAGGCTTCCTGAATTTCCTTGAACCGCTCTTCGGCTGCCTGGCGGTTTTCGGGATGCAGGTCAGGATGCCATTCTTTGACCAAGCGCCGATAGGCTTGCTTAATTTCTTCGGGTGTCGCGTCTCTCGACACACCTAAGATGGCGTAATAATCCTTGTGCCCCGAACGCATCACCGTCACTTCCTTTCAGCGACTCAAAAAACAGGGTGAAGGAGCACGCCGAAGATGCCTACCAGCACGGGCACCGTCAACCCCAACGCTCATTGCTCCGACCGGAGACTGTCGCAACGCCGCAACCTGTCGCGTTTCTTGCCGCGAGGTGTTGTAAGGGTCTTCCCATCGCAGAAAGCGTTCCTCCAAATAGCGGAAGCGTTGCGCCAGTTCTGCGATGATGGAATGGGTCATGACGGTCTTGACTCCTCATCCTTTGCGGGTGATGGCTCAACAGGTTGCAGCGGCGGCAGCGGTTTGACGGCGACTTGGACTTTGGCGGGGCGGATGACCCGTTCCCCCATGCGATAGCCCCGCTCTATCTCGCCGACAATCGTGCCTTCCGTTACATCCTCACGCTCCACGCGCTCAAAGGCTTCGTGCCAGTGCGGGTCGAAAGGTTGCCCGACAGCGGGGATGGGTTCCACATCTAACCGCCTCAGCGCTTCGTGGAACAAGCGGACGATGAGTTCCAACCCTTGCCGGTAGGCTTGCAAATCGGCGCCGTCGTGCAAACTGGCTAACGCGCGTTCCAAGTTGTCCAAGACGGGCAAAAGGGTCAAAACGGCTTCCTTCTTGCCTTCGTTGTAGGCGTCCACACGCTCTTGCATAACCCGCTTGCGAAAGTTTTGGTAATCCGCAAGGACGCGCAGCCAGCGCTCCCGATAATCCTCGGCTTCCGACCGTGCCTGCGCCAGTTGCATCTGTAACTCCTCAACGCTTGGTGCCACCTCGGCAGTGGTCGTCTCGGTGACCGTCTCCGTTGGGGTTTCTTCCGTTGCCGCAACGGGTTCTTCGGGCGTCGTCATGCGCTCCTCTATCATGGGCATCACCTGCCTGCGGCAGAATGGTGTGTGCTGTTGGGCGATAAAAAGTTTGCCACACAGAACTTTGTCGGTGGTGCTCAGGGCGTGAATGCGGCAAAAGTGAGACGGCAGCCTTTCCGACACGGCGGTTTTGCCCTACCGGCAGGTGAGCGCAGATGCGACCTTCGGTCGGTCGGACGCAGCGAATTGGCTTATGGTTAGCGACTGTGTCGCTCCTTTGTGCGACATTGGTGGGGTTGGCATGGCGGTGTTACGGCAACGCGGAAGCAAAAATCAAGGCAACCCTTAACAGCGGGGCGCAAGGGTTGGAACGCAAGGATTTCTGGGCGGTGATGCGGTGCGTGGCGCCCCATTACCGCGACGGCGGTGGCTTGACTTACCGAGACATCCAGCAAATGGTGCTGTCGTGGTGCCGCAACAGAAACGCTCAACTTTGGCTCACGGTGCAGACGCAGCGGGTGCAACTGCTCAACTTCTGGCAGGCAATGGCTACCGTGCAGGTGCAAGGTACCGCCATGGTGGATGCCGTGACCGTCCCGATAGGACCGATGACGGTAACGCTGCACTTGGAACGGACATGGTGGGGGCAATGGCGCGTGACCCGTTCGGATGGGTGGCAACAGGACACAGGTATTCAGCGCCTGCGAAGCGAATACTTGGGCGAATAGCGTCCTTACAGCGTCGGTACCGTTTCGGGGCGACCGGAAGCGAGCGATGCGTTGACCGCCAGCGTTACCGCAGCCGTCTTTGCCCCGTCTTGGTAGGGGCAGCGGATGAGCGATGGGTCGTTGCGTCGCACGGCGTCCACGAACGCCGCGTCCTCAATGGCGAAAATGTTGGGCTCGCCGGGAATCTCCACGATGTCTTCGCCCCGCCGATAAAGGCGCAACGAGTGCTCCCAGCCACGAAACTCCGCCGTCGTTTCCGTCGCAAACACTTGCAGCGTGATGCCACCGCCGCCCCCGTTGGCGGCACAACACGCCCACAGGTCGGCGACGGCACCGTTGGCGAACCGCAGCGTAACGGCGACGGCATCTTCAATCGTGTAACCTTCAGGCGCCAAGCGGTTCAACCCTTTGGCGGCGTAAGCGTGCACTTCCACGATGTCGCCCGCCAAGTAGCGCACCAAGTCCACTGTGTGGGTAACTTGCTCGTGGAATTGCCCGCCACTTTTGTCCTTTTGCACCCACCAACGCCAAATCCCTTCACCAGGGCGGGCTTGGGGCGTGCGCCCGACCCAGCCGCCCAGCAGTAAAATCGGCGGGTCAACGCGCAACAACTCCCGCACCCGATTGACGCCCCGCCGATAGCGGTTCATGTAGCCGACGGAAGTCAGCAAGTTCTTTTCCTGCACGGCGGCGGTGATCTCCTTGATGAGCCCCCAATCCAAACCGACGGGCTTTTCCACGAAAAACGGGATGCCGCGTTCGACTGCCACCAATTCGGCACCGTGCGCGAAAGGCGGTAGACAAAAAAAGAGCGCGTCAACTTCCACGCTGTCCAGCATCGCTGTGACATCGGTGAAGGCGTGCCCGTTAAAGCGCTGGGCGGCATCGTGGGCTTTCTCCGCCACGATGTCGCAGAAGGCGACTAACTGGACGCCGTCCATTTGCGCCAACGCGTTCATGTGCTGCTGTGCGATGCCCCCGCATCCGACGAACCCGATACGCGTTTTCTCGCCTGCCATCCGCTTTTTGCCTCCTTTGCCTGCGCGGTGTCGTTCATCACGCAAATGGTAACGCACGCGGATGTGAATAGGGCAGGGGCGATAGGCATCACCTATACCATCGAGTGCGACATGTTGCGTCCCTACAACGAGCCGTTTCAACGACGGGCAGCGTTAGGATGAGCATCGCAAAATTGAAGTCGGTGCAAACTGCTGAACCGAAGGAGGTGCGAGGCGATGGGCGATGGGATGACGCGGCGAACTTTCGTCAAGTTGGGCGCTGCCAGTTTGGCGTTCCGTGCCTTTTCCGTCGGTCAGGCGCAACCCAAACCTTTACGGGTCGCTTTCGTAGGCGTCGGCGGGCGGGGCACTTTGCTGTTGCGGACGACTTTGGAACTGCCCGCCGTTCAGGTCGTCGCCGTTTGCGATGTGGAACCCAGCCACTTAGAGCGCGCCTGCCAACTCGTGGAGCAGGCGCAAGGCAAACGCCCCGAGGCTTACGGCAAACATCCCTACCACTACCGAGACCTGTTGGCGCGGGACGATGTGGATTGCGTCGTCTTCGCGACGCCTTGCTACTGGCACGGTGTCATGTATCTGGATGCCTTCAAAGCGGGCAAGCACTTTTACGGCGAAAAGCCGCTGGCAATTACCGTGCGCGAACTGAAGTTGCTGCAAGATGCCCGCAAGCGTTACCCACAAGTCGTCGCGCAGGTTGGCTTTCAATGGGGAGCCCATCAAGGGCGCGCTGACATCGTGCGCAAAATCCGCGACGGCGTGATAGGCGACCTGATTGAAGGGCGCTTTTACCGCCACAACAGTTGGGCAAGTTTGTCGGGCTGGCGCGGCTGGCTCAAAAAGCGGGCGTTGTCTGGCGACTGGATGGTGGAGCAGGCTGTCCACGAGTTCAACCTGATTTGGTGGGTCACGCAAACCCATCCCAGCGCCGCTTACGCCGTCGGGCGGCGTAACATCGTGGAGCCCGAAAACCCCGAACGCGATGTCACCGACTTTTACATCGCCACGCTGGAGTATCCCAACGGTTTGACCGTCCACTACACCCACAGTTGGATTAACCCGCAAGGCTACACAGGCATCGCGACGCACTTCATCGGGACGAAAGGCGCCGCCGACCTTCTGGGTTGCACTATCCAACTGCGCGGGCAAAACGAGCCGGTGCGGGGCGAAGGGGAGCCGGGTGACACGAAGGAGTTGCTACAGAACTTCTTTGACGCCGTTCGTGCCGGCGACCCGACGCAGGTTTATTGCGGAATTGACAACGGCGTCGCCGCCTCGCTGGTCGGGTTGCTCATCCGCAAGGCGATGGACGAAAAGCGGCGTGTGACACTGGACGAACTGCTGCGCGACGACAAAGAGATGCCGCCTCTGCCGCCCGCCAGTTGAAGCGCGTTTCAAAGACCAACTTGTCGGCGTTGTCGTAAGGGCGCGGTATACCTGCGTCTTACTTTGAGCGACGCGATTGCACTCTTTGTGGCGAATGGGGTGTCATTACCGTGCTGCCCCTCTCGTTGCGCCAAATTGCGGCGTGGGTGCGTGGGCAACTGCACAATGCGGTGGGGAGCGAAACGGTCACGGGCGTCAGCACCGACAGCCGCACAGTGCGGCGGGGAGAACTGTTCGTCGCCCTAAAAGGCGAACGGTTTGACGGGCACGCCTTCGTCGCCGATGCGGCGCAAAAAGGTGCGGTCGCCGCGATAGTGCAACGCCTCTTGCCTTTGACGCTCCCGCAAATCGTCGTCGCTGACCCTCTGCGGGCGTTGGGCGAACTGGCAGCGCATTACTTGCATCACCTGCAATCGCAAAGTGCCTTCCATATCATCGCCGTCACGGGCAGCAGTGGTAAAACGACGACGAAAACGATGATCGCTGCCATCCTGCAAGCGGTGATGCCCACTGTCGTCGCACCTGAAAGCTTCAACAATGAAATCGGTGTCCCGCTGACGGTGTTGCAGCTTGAATTGCACCATCGCGCAGCGGTGCTGGAATACGCGATGCGCAAAAAGGGGGACATTACCTATCTGTGCCGCATCGCCCCGCCCGACATTGCTGTCATCACCAACATCGGCACCGCCCACATCGGGTTGCTTGGTTCGCGCCAAGCGATTGCCGAAGCGAAGGCGGAAATTCTGGGCGGTTGGCAATTGGCGCCGAATAGCGACCCCTACGACTTTGCGGCGATCGCAGTGTTGCCCGCTGACGACGATTTCGCTGAGTTTTTACGGCAACGGGCGAAGGGCAAAGTCATCACCTTCGGGTTTGCGCCGACGGCAGAAGTGCGCGGGCTTGACTGCTGTGTGGATTGGGACGGGACGACACTGACGGCGACCGACGGAAAGCAAACGGTGACGGTGCGGTTGCCGACTTGGGGTGAACACAATGCCCGCAATGCGCTGGCGGCGTTGGCAGCCGCTAAAGCGATGGGCATTGATTGGGCAGTTGCTGCTGAAGCGTTGGCGCGGTTTGCACCGCCCAAGATGCGGTGGCAGCGACAATGGCTGGAGCCGCCCGGCTGCTGGGTTATCAACGACGCCTACAACGCCAACCCCGACTCTGTCAAAGCAGCCTTGCGGACGCTGAAGGCGTTGCCCGCACCCCGCCGCGTGGCGGTGTTGGGTGAAATGTTGGAACTGGGGGCGTTTCACGAGCAGGGGCACTACGAAGTCGGGCAAGTCGCCGCTGAGACAGTGGATCTGCTGATAGTCGTCGGCGATGGCGCAAAGGCTATCGTTGATGGTGCAGTGGCAGCGGGGATGCCCGCCGACTGCATCGTCACCTTCGCCAGCGTCGCTGAAACCCGCAAACGCTGGCGGCAGTTGTTGCGCGCGGGCGATGTCGTGTTGCTCAAAGCGTCTCGCGCTGTCGGGTTGGAACATCTGTTGAATAATGGGGTTCGGTCGGAGGGCGGCTCTCCTGAGCCGCCGACAAATGGCAGAAAACCGTAGGGCGCGTCTCCTGACGCGCCCTCTAAGGCACTGCCGAAAGGAAATTTGTTGACATGACGCACGGTGAGAGCGTCCTTTGAACGGGTTGGCGTATGTCTTCCTTGTCGGGAGCGGTCAACCCCCCTCACCTGCTTTGGGCGAACTACCGCAAAATGAGCACACGCACTTGGCGGCGTCCGAAGCGGTTGGCTTCGCGATGGGTCGGAAAGCACAAATCAATGCGGTTGCCCTTGATGGCGCTGCCCGTGTCGGCAGCGATAGCGAAGCCGTAGCGGTCCACATAGAGAGCGGTACCCAAAGGGATGCGGCGGGGGTCAACAGCGGCGACACCGTATTCGGCTCTGCGTCCTGTCGCCGTGCGCCCGTGCCGCGAGCCGCAACACCCTTTGGGGCAATAGGCGGTCGCTTCCATCGTCACGATACGCCAGCGCCGCAACGACCCGGCGCGGGACGCCAGAGCGCCGCGCCAACGCCGCCAACTGTAGGCGCTGAACTTCCACCCCTCGGGGCGCGCTGGAGGGCGCAAATGCAGGCTCGCTAAGAGCCGCAGCCATTGCTCGCGCTCCGGTCGGGTGGATAACGCCGGCGACACGCTCTCGGAATCAGCGACGGCGTTGTGGCGGCGCCGCTCCCGAAGGACATCAGCGAACCCCTTCGCCGATGCGATTGTTTTTTGGGGTTTCGGTTCTGGCTGCTTTGGGGAAGAAGTCGGTTGTTCCTGCCCTACCGCCCACCACGCAAGCGCACTAACGCAAATGAATGCACCCACGCAAAAACACACAATACGCCCTGCGTTAACAGGCATAGCCCCTCGTCCTCCTTCGCTACCCAGACTAGCCCCGCTGACCTAGCAGACCGGGGGAAATGCTGGGGAGCGCCCAAAACAGTAGCACGCCCCCTTGACGCTGTCAACGGCGGAGAAACCGAGCGAGCAAGCGGTGACGGAGGGGCTGTTCCAAAAGCGCTGCGATGTCTGTCGTGCGTTCGATGCCGAAGCGCGGCAGCGCGTAGGGGTCATTGCCAGCGGTCACAAACTTCGGGTTAATCGTGACCGCCCATTGATAACCGGCAGCGCGGGCGAGGTGCTTGAGCGTTTCATCTACCTGTCCGCCGGGATACGCTAAGCCGTGAATTGGAACACCCAGACGCTGCTCCAGCACTTGCTTTGATACGGCAAACTCCCACAGCACTCGTTGGCGGTAGGCGTCTCCTTTCAGCGCCCGGCGGAGACGGCGCGGGTAAGTGTGGGTGACCGTATGGGAGGCGATTTCTACCGACCCAGATTGCGCCATTGCGCGCAGTTGCGCCCACGACAGGGCTGTTCTGGTCTTGCCGATCCAGTCCGTGTAAACGAACACCGTCATCTTCGCTCGGTAGCGCTGAATCAGCGGGAAAACGACCGTGTAAGCGGAGCGGAACCCGTCATCAAATGTGAGGACGGCGACCCGCTGAGGTGTAGCAAGGTTGCGACTGCTCCCGAACACCGTTAAGGCTTCGCTAACGGTCATAAAGACAAACCCGCGCGCTTGCAGCGCCCGCAGGTGGGCTTCTAACCGTTGCGGTGTGACAGCCCAACGGCTGGGTTTCTCGCTGACATCGTGGTAGCAAAAAATGGCGACGATCGGGGGCGTTCGGGGCGTGGCGGTCCGACGCGGCGGCGAGGGGCGTGGCGGTGACGCGGCGCGATGCCAGCCGCTCCAACTCAACCCAGAGAGAAGCACCCCGATAGCGATACTGATCCACTGCAATTTTCTCATTGCCATTCATTGCCCCCCGCTGTGAATGATGGGTGAGACGCGGTCTTCTTCACCTTGCCGCAGGAACGCACTTTCCGGTTCCACATGAATGGTCACATCAGTGCCGGGCAAAATACGGCGAATGGCTCCTTCAATTGCGTCGCAAAGTTGATGGGCTTCTGCGACAGTCATCGCATCGGGGACGACGAGGTGCAAATCCACATAGCGCCGATTACCTGCCCGACGGGTGCGCAGCCGATGGGCATTGATGAAACGCTCCGCGTGTGCCCGCAGGACCGATTGAATGGCAGCTTCCTCGTCAGGCGGCAGCGCGGTGTCCAGCAGGTGGTGCGTTGCCTGCTGCAGCAATTCAAATCCTGACTTGGCGATGACAGCAGCGACGCCCAGCGCCAACAAGGCATCCAAAAACTGCCACCCGGTCAACGCTAACACTGTCAAGCCAACCAGAACGCTCAACGCAGCGCCGGCGTCGGCTTGCAGATGCCACGCGTCCGCTTGGAGCGCCAAGGACTGGGTGCGGTGCGCCACAGCAAACAGGTAGCGTGCCGTCAACCAACCCACCGTCGCAGAAAGCGCCATGACGGCGATGGCAGCAGGAGGGTGCGTCACCGCCCCGCCACCTTGCCACTTTTTGATGGCTTCGTAAGCGATCAATCCGCAGGTGAGCCAAATCAACAAAGCCTGCACCGCTGCCAACAAACTTTCCACCTTGCCGTGCCCGTAGCGGTGCTCGGCGTCAGGCGGCTTCGCGGCTTGGCGGACGGCGACCCACGCCGTCACCGCTGCCAACAAATCAATCGCCGATTGCACCCCGTTGGCGATAACGCTCAACGCACCGCTGTAAACCCCGACCGAGAGCTCCGCTACCGCTAACAGCGCCGTGACGACGACGGAAAGAACGGCTGCCCGTTCCGCCACCTTGGGCATCGCAAAGTTGCCCCCCGCGCGTTAGAAGTCGCAAAATTGCCTGCCATTTGACGGCTCTAAATGTTAACACCGCACCGCCATCTACTGCCAAATGTCAGGGAAACTTCCATTGACGGTAGCGACCGCTGGCGCTAAGATAGGGACGACCAGAAACTTCCTGACAACGCAAGGATGGAGGTGGCTTTCCATGCCGACCGCCCTTTCGGCAGGCAAATGGCAGCGGTTGCGCTCGCTGACGGACGAACACGGGCGGTTCAAGATGATGGCGATTGACCAACGCGACTCCATGCGCGACGCCGTCCGCAAGAAGTTAGGTGAATTGTCCGCCGATGACATGTTCCGCCATGTCGCCCGCATCAAAGAACTGGTCACCAAGCATTTGGCGGTTTATGCGACAGCGGTGCTGACCGATCCCGTTTACGGCTACCCTTACTCTATCCAACATTTGCCCCCGCGCGTCGGGTTACTGTTGGCTTACGAGGAGTCGCCCCCGCAGCGCGTGGAAGTCAACGGCAACCGCGAGCGACGCGCCACCCTCATTGCAGGATGGTCGGTGGAGAAAGCTGTCCGCGCCGGCGCCGACGCCATCAAATTGCTGGTCCACTACCGTCCCGATGCGTCGGAGGCGACTTGTCGCCATCAGCGCGACATCGTGCGACAAGTCGGTGAGGAATGTGAGCGCTACGATGTCCCCTTCCTGCTTGAGTTCACAGGCTACGACCTGACGCCGGGTGAGACGAAGACGCCCGAATACGCCCGAAAGCGCCCGCACATCGTCATTGAGAGCGTGCGCGAGTTCAGCAAGCCCGAATACAAGGTGGACATCCTCAAGGTGGAGTTTCCTGCTGACCTGAAGTTCGTCAAGGAGTTTGCCAACGGCGCTTTTGATGGACAGGAGCGCCCAGCGGTTTACACCCTCAAGGATGTGGAGCGGTTCTGCCACGAACTTAACGATGCTGCAGGTTCGCCGTGGGTCATCTTAAGCGCGGGCGTGGACATTGAAGAGTTCCTCGTGCAAGTGGCATTGGCATGTGAAGCGGGCGCCAGCGGCTTTTTGTGCGGGCGCGCTATCTGGAAAGGCGTTTTAGAGCAGTTCCCCGACGAAGCCCGCATGGAAGCGTGGCTGGTGACGGAAGGCGCTTATAACTTCGTCCGCGCCAACGCCTACGCCGAAACCGCCCGTCCGTGGTTTGAACACCCTAAGTTCGGCGGGCAAATAGAACTACACGGTAAGTCGCCCAACTGGTATGCCGAATATGCCGCACCGACAGCGTTGGTGCGGTGACCTTCCCCTGCAGCGCGCTGACGCGCCGGTGCAACGGAACCAACGCGAAGCGAATGCGGCAACAAATGTGTCGGGGCGACCCTTGGTCGCCCCGATCAGCTTTCTGAAGGACGCAATTGTTCGTTGGCGGGTGACCCCTCGCTCGCCCTGACGAAATTGCCGACACGGTGACCGAATATGGCAAAGAAGCGGGCGATTTTGCTGTTGCTGGACGGCGTGGGGATCGGGGCGTTGCCGGACGCTGCCGCATACGGCGACGAAGGTAGCAACACGCTGGTCAACACGGCTAAAGCCGTCAACGGATTGCAGTTGCCGACTTTGCAACGCATGGGCTTGGGCAACCTCGCAGACATCGTGGGCGTCCCGCCGTCAGATAAACCGATGGCGTGCTATGGTGTGATGCGCGAAGTGTCCGCAGGCAAAGATAGCACGACAGGGCATTGGGAAATCGCCGGCGTCATCCGCACCAAGCCTTTTCCGACCTACCCCAACGGGTTTCCGCCCGACATCATCGCCGCTTTTGAACGCGCCATCGGGCGCAAAGTGCTGGGCAACAAGCCTGCGTCGGGCACCGAAATTATCGCCGAGCTGGGTGAAGAGCATTTGCGCACCGGTTACCCCATCGTTTACACCAGCGCCGACAGTGTGTTCCAAATCGCTGCCCACGAGGACATCGTGCCCGTTGAGCAACTTTACGCGTGGTGCCGCATCGCCCGCGAAATTTTGCAAGGTGAACACGAAGTCGCCCGTGTCATCGCCCGCCCCTTCACGGGCACACCGGGCAACTTCGTCCGCACGCCGCGCCGCCGCGATTTTTCTGTCCCACCGCCTTACCCGACGCTGTTGGATGTCCTGAACGAAGCGGGCTTGCGCGTCGTGACTGTCGGCAAAGTAGACGACATCTTTGCAGGGCGGGGCATCGCAGCGGCTTTCCACACCGCCAACAACGCCGACGGCATGGCGAAGGTTGCGGAACTGGTGCAAACGGACCCGTTTGACTTTCTATGGTGCACGCTGGTGGACTTTGACACACAGTTCGGACACCGCAACGACCCGCACGGGTTCGCCCAAGCGTTGGCGGAATTTGATGCCTGGCTGGGCACTTTTCTGCCACAGTTGCGAGAGGACGACTTGCTCCTCATCACCGCCGATCACGGTAATGACCCGACGACGCCCAGCACCGACCACTGCCGCGAGCAGGTGCCGCTGCTCGTTTGGACGCCCCCGTTGCGCGAGGGTAAACCGCTGGGCGTTCGGCAGACTTTCGCCGATGTCGCCGCAACGCTAGCGGAGTTTTTCGGTGTGACTTGGACAGGAGCGGGAACCAGTTTCCTGACCACCGTAATGCTGTGCAGGTAAAAGGCAGCTGCGTTTAAGACCGTCAAATTAGCGGCACTTCTCGTCGCACTTCACCAATAATCGCCAGCAGTTCTTCAAATGTTCCACTGCCACCAATCATGCCCCAAAGTTCAGCGCCAACCGGCGCCTTTTTCTCAATGTCCATTATGCGTTGAGTGAATTGAATTTTTGCTCAAACGGTCATGACTGCTTCCTTCGCCAACTCGCCCACATCTATTTGCCAACCGATGCCCGGTCGCTGCGGAATGTGGACATAACCGTCATTGTCAATGCCCAACTCTCCGTGTTCGTTTCGTTCCGCTTTCGGGTCATTGATGACCAAAACTTCGTAGTAGCGGGTGTTGGGAATGGCACAACAAAGGTGCAAGTTGGGTAACCCGCCTCCGTGAACTTCAACATACATTCCGAAAGCGTCGGCGAGGTGAGCGATGCGCATTGCCCCCGTGATTCCGCCTTTGTAATGAGCGCTTGTCCTAAGCAAATCACATGCCCCGTGCACGACGAAATCGGCAGCGTTGTAGTGGCAGCCGTCCGATGTCTCTGGCACTAAAACGGGGATGTCCAGATCACGGCAGAGCCGTTGATACTGCCAAATGTTAAATTCCCTCATCGGCTCTTCATACCACAGGAAGTTGGCGTCTTCAAGGATGCGACCCAACTTCAGTGCTTCTTCGTAGCGAAATCCTGCCGAGCCGTCATACATCAATGCAATTTCATCGCCGACATGACGGCGCAGAGTTTTCGCCAACTTGCCATCCCGATCCACATCGCCCCAAGTGTGGATTTTGATGGCTTTGTAGCCTAAAGCTAAACATTCATCGGCATAACGCAAATAATCGTCTATGCTTTCCCAAGTGACGGTGGATGCGTAGGCGAGGATTTTGTCACGAGCACCGCCCAACAACTTGTAAAGGGGCAAGTTAGCGACTTTTGCGGTGATGTCCCACAAGGCGATATCCAACAACCCGAGCGCGTAAATTGGGAACTCCTCAATGCGGTCAACTTCCCAAACTTGATGCCAAATTTGCTCTTTGAGCAACGGGTCTTGCCCGATGGCAATGTCTTTAAAGCGTCGGCGCACCAAATCGGCGACGATGTAGCCGTGAGAACTAACTGCCCAGCCATCCACACCTTCGTCCGTTACAACACGCAACCAGCAAATTTCCTGCTTTGGGGGTGAAGGTGGCAAACCCGCCCGCCAACGATAAGGTCGTTTAACTTCCCGTTCCACAACATACGCCTCTACACCAATAATGCGCATAAACCGTCACCGTCCTGAAGCAGCCAATTTGCGTGCTGGTATCAGGGCATCCGCTGGGACTAAGTAAAGCATTTCGCGAATAGCCTCATCGGAGAGTTCTTCTTCGTTCATGTCCAGCATTTCCCTCACAGCGGTGATGATTTCGGGGAGGTTTTCCTTCAACGCTTCTTCCGCTGTTTCTCCTTCCACCGCTTCAACGAGCAGATACGCTGGTGGGTCACTCCATGCGTCGTAGAGCAACACCTCAAATAGCATGCAACTCACACTCCTTGTCACTGCTTGCGAGGCTCCCGCAACGCCAGCATCAATTGAGATTCTTGCTGGAGCATGAACGCTGACAAACTAAATGGGTAACCGTTCCAGCGCCTTCTTGACCTGTTCTGGGTCATAGACAGCGTCTTCTAATTTGCCTTGCAGGTAATCATCGTAGGCGCTCAAGTCAAAATAGCCGTGACCGCTGAAGTTGAAAGCAATCACTTTCGCCTCTCCTGTCTCCTTGCACCGCAACGCTTCGTCAATGACTGCTCGGATGGCGTGGGCTGTTTCTGGTGCGGGAATGATGCCCTCGGTTCGTGCGAAAACCATCGCTGCTTCAAAAACTGTCAATTGCGGGTAAGCGACTGCCTCTATGATGCCTGCATCGTAAAGCAAACTGACGAGGGGAGCCATCCCGTGATATCGCAACCCACCTGCGTGAAGTTTGGGGGGAACGAAGGTGTGACCGAGGGTGTGCATTTTCAAAAGCGGTGTCATCCCTGCGGTGTCACCGAAGTCGTAAGTGTAAACGCCTTCGGTCAGACTCGGCGCCGCTTTCGGTTCAACAGCGATGACCCGCAAGTTCGGTTTGCTGCCGGCGAGTTTGTCGGCGACGAAGGGGAAAGTGAAACCAGCGAAATTGCTCCCGCCACCGACGCAACCAACTAAAATGTCAGGGTAAATGCCGATTTGCTCAAACTGCTTCTTCGCTTCCAGCCCGATAATGGTCTGGTGCAAGAGGACATGGTTGAGGACGCTGCCGAGCGAATACTTTGTATCGTCGTGGTTGGCTGCGTCTTCAACCGCTTCACTAATTGCAATCCCCAAACTGCCTGGCGAATTTGGGTCTTCGGCGAGAATTTGTCTCCCCGCGTTGGTTCGGTCGGTAGGGCTTGGGAAAACTTCTGCTCCCCAAGTTTCCATCAAGACGCGCCGATATGGCTTTTGTTGGTAACTGACCTTGACCATGTAAACGGTGCATTTGAGCCCGAACAAGCAAGTGGCGAACGCGAGAGCGCTGCCCCACTGCCCTGCTCCCGTTTCCGTTGTCAATCGCTTGACACCAGAGATTTTGTTGTAATAAGCCTGAGCGACAGCAGTGTTAGGTTTGTGACTGCCCGGCGGTGAAAGGCTCTCGTTTTTGAACCAAATTTGTGCTGGCGTCCCGAGAAATTGTTCCAACCGCCTTGCGCGCTGCAAGGGTGTCGGTCGCCACAAGGTGTAAATGTCAAGCACTTCTTCGGGAACGTCAACCCAGCGGTGATGGGAAACTTCCTGCTCAACGAGCGGCTCGGGGAAAATGGGCAGCAAATCTTCGGGCGAAACGGGTTGCTTTGTCGCAGGGTGGATGACAGGCGGCAAAGGTTCAGGTAGGTCAGCCACAATGTTATACCACTGACGCGGCAACGCGCGTGGCGACAAAAACACCTTCTCCGACATCAGAGATGTTCCTCCTTTGCAAGATTTTCACGGCGTGTGCGGTGCCGAAGAGAACTCCATCGCGTTTGCCGATAAATTTTGTCACCCCGTCGGTCGGCGACAAACCGTCAGAAATGGTCAATTGCAGCGCGGTTACAGGCATAGAAAGTGAGTCCCGGCCAACCGGCGAGGAAGCCGTTGCATAGCGTGTCCACAGGGCATGTTGTGCATCTTCCCATCGCATAGACGGCAATCTCCGTCAGCGCCTCCTCCTCCATCACCTGTCCCTTAACACTTTGCGTCCCAATGTCCAGACCTAAAAAGCGCCTGCACCGCCATGGCGAAGAACACCCGTTCATCTCCTCACTACTTTCTCGCTCTATTTTTGCGCCAATTGGAGGAAGGCGATAGGCATTCCCCTTCTGGATGTGCTAAACTTCCGACGAGACTGTTGCCCTTTTAGACGGCTTTTCACAGGAGGCGATGAGGGGTGCAGCGGTTTTCGGGTTGGGGGGTATCCTTCCCCTCCGAACCCTTCAACGAGGAGCATGAAAGTTGCGCGCTGATTTGCAATATCCGCAAGGGCGCCCCGTCACACGGCAATATCAAGCGGACTTTGCAGGCGTTGGAAAAAATGGGGCATCGTTCGGGCATGGTGGATGGCGAAGGAGATGGCTGCGGTGTCATGATTGACTTGCCCCGGCGCCTGTGGGGGCGTTATTTGCATCTGGCAGGGTTGAATGACTCGTGGGCGGAAAGCCAACGCTTTTTCGTCGCCCATCTCTTTGTGCCCAAGTCCGAAAAAACCCGCGCCCACGATTGGCTGGCGTATTTGCAAAAGGGTTTAGCGGACATCGGCGCCCGCTTGCTTTTAGAGCGACGGGGTAAAACCCGCCAGGACGCGCTGGGGCGAAATGCCCGCAAGGTAGAACCCGAATTTTGGCAAATCGCTGCCGTCTTTGAGCAACCTGCCCCCGACGAAGTGATGGACCGCCGCTTGTTTCATTTGCAATTGCGCATTGAGCGGGAGACGCCTCTTTACCCGCTTTCCGTCAGCCGCTACACCGCTGTCTACAAGGTCTATGGCAGCCCGTCGGGTATCGCCCATTACTTTCCCGAACTGTCTGACCCCGATTGTGTCAGTCGGGTGACCATCGGGCACTGCCGCTACTCCACCAACACTTGGTCCACTTTTGAGCGGGCGCAACCCTTTGCCCTTTTAGGGCACAACGGCGAAATCAACACGATTGAGAAGTTGCGCCGCGAAGGGCAAATGATCGGCGTCCAACTCCCCCACGACGGTTCCGACTCGCAAGACCTTGACCGCGTGCTGCACACCCTCATCTTGGACTACGGCTTTAGCCTTGCCGAAGCGATGGAGATCGTTTTTCCGCCTGTGCTGGAAGAGTTAAAGTGGCTGCCTGAAGAGTTGCGAACGATGTATCGCTACTATCGTGCGGCGTTCGGTCCGTTCGCGCAAGGACCGGCAGCCATCGTGTCCCGCTACGCCGATGAGTGCGTTTTCAGTGTGGACGCGCTGGGCTTGCGTCCGCTGTGGTTTGCCGAAACGGAGAAGGAACTGGTCTTCACCAGCGAGCGGGGCGTCTTGCCCTTTGAGACGCTGGTGCGTGACCCGAAGCCCTTGGCGCCCGGCGAAAAAATTGCCGTCAAGTTGCACGATGACGGCTCCGTTGAAGTCATCTCCTACCGCGACCTGCAATGGCACATCTATCGCAAGTGGCAGGAACGCTTCGCCGTTGAAGAGCGCGTAGAGCAAGGCACGTTCGTCAGCGCCACAGTGTACGCTCAAGTCGCTGTCGGGGAGCGAGAAGCGACACCCCGTTCGCCCCTTGCCCCTGACGGTGAATTCGGTAACGGGCGAGACAGTGACGGGCAGCGTAGCAACGGCGCGAACAACACGGACGACAGTGAATCCGGTGTTGACTTGACCTCGGCGTCCCTTGCTCCCAGCCCCTCGTTTCATTCGCTCCCGGCGCCGGATGGTTTGACGAAAGACCGCCAACGCAAACCCGCCGTCATGGGGGCGTTTGGTTGGGGCGATGAAGAAGTCCGCTACATTGAAGCGATCGCCCCTTCAGGTAATGAGCCGATCGGCTCGCTTGGTTACGACGGTCCGCTCGCCGTTTTGGCGCCTGAAGGGCACAACCTCGCCGACTACTACAAAGAAATCGTCGCCGTCGTCACCAACCCATCTATGGACCGTGAACGCGAGACGGAGCACTTCAACACGCAAACGATACTGGGCAAACGCCCACCGCTGGAAGGGATACGGGTCAAGGGACAAGGGGCAGGGAGTTGGGAAGGCGCACCTTTCGGTGCGTCTCAACTGAAGCAGGTGCTGGAATTGGAGACGCCCCTTCTGGTTGATGCCACTTACCTTGAGCAAACGGGGTTGCTGTCGCGCGAATTGGCAGAGTGGGCAGCAGAGGACGCCCACGCAAAAACTCTGGAGTGCGTGCTCACAGCATTTTCCGAACCGACTCGGTGGACACGACTGTCGTTGGCTTACGCCACACAACAAACAGCCCGTGACGCCTTGCAGCAGTTGGTGGAAGCAGCGAAAGAAGCGGTGCGTGCCGGTGCCCACCTTCTGGTGCTGGACGACGGCGATGCCTTTCAGCACGAAACCCTCCTCCTTGACCCACACCTCGCTGTCGCCGCCGTGGACAAAGCGTTGCGGGAGGCGTGGGACAAAGGACAAGAAACGGAAAGCGACAACGGTGAATCGCCCAAGAGCCAACAGAATTTGCGCCGGCGCTGCAGCCTCGTGCTGCGGTCGGGAGCGTTGCGCAACTTGCACGATTTGATTTTCGCCATCAGTTTGGGCGCTGACGCTGTCGTGCCCTATCTGCTTTACGATGTGGCGTTGTCCAGCGAGAAACCCGAATGCACTGTCGCTGACGAATGGGAACGCGCCCGCCGGCTGAGCAATGTGATTGTCGGGTTAAGCAAGGGGTTGGAGAAGGTCATCGCGACGATGGGGACGCATGAGTTGCGCGGTTACGGGAAAAACTTCGCATCCATCGGCGTCGCTCCGGAAATCGCAGCGTTGACCGAATGCAAAAACTTTTACGGCAGCGAAAAAGCCGCCTTTGACCTTGACCGTTGGGACAAAGAAGTGCGTCGTCGTTGGCAGTTCCTTTACGGTGCGACGGACACCGCGCACCGCCGTTCCCCTTTGCGTCGCGACTTCCGCTTTTACCCCCATGTCTGGAAAGCCGCTGGGCGCGCCGCCAACGGCGAAAGCGATTATCGCGAATATGAAGCCCGCGTGATCGCTTTGGAGCGTGAGCACCCCATCGCGTTGCGCCATCTGTTGGATGTGCAGTTTTTAGACGACCGCTCGCAGTGGGTGGCGCCTGACCGCGTGGACATCGGCATCGGTTGGCACGATTTGCCTTTCGTCATCGCTTCCATGTCCTTTGGCTCGCAGAACGAAATTGCCTATCGCGCTTACGCTGAAGCCGCCTATCGGCTCAACATGTTGGCGTTGACGGGCGAGGGCGGCGAACTGAAAGACTTGATCGGGCGTTACCCGTTCAATCGCGGACAACAAGTTGCCTCAGGGCGGTTTGGCGTCAACGCCTACTACTGCAACTCGTCCTATTGGCTGGAAATCAAAATCGGGCAAGGCGCAAAGCCCGGCGAAGGGGGGCACTTGCCAGGGCGCAAAGTCACGCCGAAGGTCGCTTCTGTCCGCTATGCAGTGCCTGGCGTGGACTTGATTTCGCCCAACAACAACCACGACCTTTACAGCATTGAAGACCTCGCCCAACTCATCAGCGAGCTGAAGACCATCAACCCGAAAGCGAAGGTCATCGTGAAGGTGCCTGTTGTCGCCAACATCGGCGTCATCGCTGTCGGCATCGCCAAAGCAGGGGCGGATGTCGTCAATTTGTCGGGGTTTGATGGCGGGACAGGGGCAGCACGCATTCACGCCCTTAAGTATGTCGGGCTGCCTGCGGAAGTCGGCATCAAGGAAGCCCATCGGGCGCTGCTGCAAGCGGGCATCCGCGACCAAGTGGAACTCTGGGCGGATGGCGGGATGCGCACCGCTTCCGATGCCCTCAAGTGTATCTTGCTCGGCGCCAACCGCGTGGGATTTGGGACCTTGGCGATGGTGGCGATCGGTTGCACCATTTGTCGTGGCTGCCAACTGGACACCTGCCATGTCGGCATCGCCACGCAAATTGAAAGCCGTGAAGAAGCGACCCGGCGCGGATTGAAGCGGTTTGAACCGCGCGATTTTGACCGCGCCGTTGAGGCGCTAGTTAACTTCTTCAGCGGCATGGGTGAGGAACTCAAACGCCTCACCGGGATGCTTGGCGCAGACCGTTTGCAAGATTTGGTCGGACGAAGCGATTTGCTCGTCCAAACGCGCGGGCACGATTTGATTGACCTGACCGATTTAGTCAAGCCCATTATCGTTGAGACCGAACGGACCGCAGCGACCCGCAAAGTTTACCGCCCCTTAGGTTACACGACCAAACTCATCACGCAGGTCATCTTGGACGAAATTGAGCGCGATGGCAAACGGATTGTTTACGAAGACAGCCGCTTGGGAGCATCCGACCGCGCCATCGGCGCGCACCTTTCGGGCGTCATCGCCCGCGCCCAAATTGGGTTGCCCGTTCCCAAAGGGTCAGTGGAATTGCGCCCGCCCAAACTCAAGGAGTTGGAGCGGGTTGAATTGCACCTGAACCACACTATCGCTGGCAACGGGCTGGGCGCGTTCAACATCCCCCAAGTGAGCCTCCGCATTGAAGGCGGAGCGCAGGACGGCGTCGGCAAAGGGGCGTGCGGTGGCAGCATCATCATCCTAAAAGGCACTAATCACGAGGGCAATCGCTTGGACGGAAGCGTCGGCAAGAGTTTCGCCTACGGCGCTCAACGCGGGTTCTTCGTCGTGCAGGGTTATGCCGACAGCCGCGCGTGCATCCGCTTGTCGGGCGCCGATGTCGTTTTCGGCGGCGAAATTACCGAACCCATTGATGACGCGCAAGGGTTGATTAACATCGCCGCTAAAGCCCACCTGAAAGGCTTTGCCTTTGAATACATGACCGCTGGTCGCGCGGTTGTCTTGGGCGACCCTGGTCCTTGGATTTGTGCGGGCATGACAGGTGGCGTCGTCTATGTCAAGTTGACGCCCGATTTGGGCTTTGACGAAACAGCGTTACGGCGCCGGTTGGCAAAGAGCGCCAAGGTCAGCATCCTACCTGTGGACGACAACGATGTCCGCAACATCCGCGAACTGTTGAGCGCTTACGCCGACGAATTGGAGCGCAGCGGGCAGTGGCAACAAGCCCTTCGTATCCGCAACCTGATGGACGACGCCGACAGATGGTTCGTCAAAATCATCCCCATCAGTCAACAAGCCGACCAAACGGTGTCAACGGAATAAGGTTAAGTCTCTACCGCAATTGAATGCCAAGCGTGTCAGGGCAAAGGTGATTGCGATGCCCAGCCCTTTCCCAGGGATGGATCCCTACCTTGAAAATCCTGTTTTGTGGCCAGGAGTGCATCAAGGTTTGATTACCTACATCCGAGCAGCGCTGAACGCGGTGCTGCCACCGCGTTATGTTGCTGACATTGGCGAACGGGTTTACATTGTCCAGCCAGAACGAAGCGTTTACCCCGATGTAGTCGTGCTGGAACATCCCATTACCCAACCCCAAACAGAACAAGGCTCAAGGGGCACAACAACCGCAGTGGCAATCGCAAGTGACCCTCCTTTGGTCTTGACATATGAGCCAGTGGAAATACGAGAAGTCTTCGTTGAAATCTTGCCTGTCGGAGAAGAGAGCCGAGTGGTGACGGTCATTGAAGTCCTCAGTTACTCCGACAAGACACCAGGGCACGAGGGGCGAAAACTTTACTTGACAAAACAGCAGGAAATTCTCAAGAGCCAAACTCATCTCATTGAGATAGACCTTTTGCGGACTGGCGAACACACTGTTGCAGTGTCACGAGAGCAGTTGCTTAAAAAGTGCAAGTGGGATTATCTTGTCTGTTTGCATCGGGGAGGGGAAGGGAATCGGTTTGAGGTTTGGCCGATCACGGTAAGGCAAAGATTGCCTCGCATTCATGTTCCCCTTGCTGATGGCGACCCCGATGTTGTTTTGGATTTGCAAGCGGTGTTTGACCGATGTTATGATGAGGGCGCTTATGCTCGCAGGATAGATTATCGCCGTGATCCGCCGATACCGCTGGAAGGCGAAGATGCCGAATGGGCAGATAAACTTTTGCGAGAGAAGGGATTGCGAGGCTGAAGGCTTTACACTTGCATTTTGGACTTCAGAAGGTGAGTTAAAGTGCGTTGTGCATGGTGTGGTAGGGAGAATCCGAAAGATGCTATTTCCTGTGGGCACTGTGGAAGGAACTTGGTTTTGTGGTGGCGAATTAGAGGCGCTATCGGAGGTGCAATCGGGTTCCTAATCTGCCCGCTAATCTGCGGAATTGAAATCACAGCCTTCATGGTTGAGGATGTAATCAATGGCGTAACCCAGACCGCAGCCAAGAGAGCGATCTTACTCACAGTTGCAATCCAGTCTGCAATCTGGGGAGCAATCGGGGGGGCAGTTTTAGGTGCGTTCATAGGTGGGCGCAAGGGATTAATCAGAGGTGCCATCGGAGGTGCAATCGGGGGCTTAATCGCAAGCATAATCTCAAACTCAATCTGGGAAATCAAGGGCGAAATCGTTGAGGACACGATCTGGAGAGCGACAGGAGCAATTGTGAGCGCAATCGGGGGAGCGATTTTGGGGGCATTCCTTGGTGAGGTCATAGCAAAGGCTGAAAGCCAAAGTGACCAGACCTGATGCAAAGGGAGATGCAGTGGTTCGCCAAAATCACCCCCATCGTCCATCAAGCCAACCAAACTGTGTCAACAAAGCAAAGTCAAGGTGCTGCATTGCCGTTGCCTGTCTGCATTCAATCACCTAATTCGCCACAACTTGATTTGCCCGTTATCAAAACCCAAAGCCAACCATCGGTTGTCTGGTGAAAATGCAGCCATGGAAGCAGATGGCAATATAGGGCGTGAGAACGGCTTTGTCATTGGTAAATTCGTGCCCTGCTCAATCCTCTCTGCCCAACGGTGCAGTTGCTTTTTCAACTTCCAACTGATTACGCTTGCCTGCCAAATGTCCTTGAAGTCGTGCGATCTCTTGACTTTGACTGAGCCTGAAAAGTCGTAAAGGGCTATAAATTGCCCATCGGCAGAAACACCGCCAGGCGGAGAATGAAATGAAGTTAAACCTTGTTTGCTGATAACGCTTCCATCAATTGTGGAAAGCACGAGAAGAGTATCACCTGCTCCAACTAACCTGCGTCCGTCTCTTGTGAAGGCAATTGATGAGAGCCTGAATTTAGGTTCTCGTTCCCAAAGCAACTTTTTCGCCTGCACATCCCAAAGTTGAACCCAAAGTTGATGCCAATATCCTTTCACAAGCGCTACCAACTTTTTGCCGTCGGGTGAGAAAGTAAGGGACACAACTATTCCTTCTTGACCAGTCACGAGAACGCCAATCAATTTAACCTGCGGCGTTTGCCAAAGGTAGATAACACCATCCCGTGTCCCTGCTGCCAACAAGCGACCGTTTGGCGAGAAGACAAGGCTGTGGACTTCATTGTATCCTTCAGCCTCTGTCATAAATCGCCTCACTCTTTTTCCTTCAGGCAATTTCCAAAGCGAGACCCAATTGTTCATACCACTTGCTGCGAGAATTTTGCTATCAGGCGAAAAAGCGAGTGCAATAACTCTCTGTCCTTCAGGCAGTTGCTTGACTATTTTCAACTTCGGCACTTTCCAAATTTCTATGGTCGTTCTGGTCGTCAACTTTCCCCCACTCCACCTCCAACGATTGGACGAAGCCAACCATTGACCATCGGGTGAAAAAGTTAGGACAATGGCTGGACTTCTTTGCATTTCACATACCATACACGCATAAGCAAACTTGGAAGTCCAAAGGGTGGCAAGTGAGGCGATAGCAAGGATGAGTGTTTGTCTTGCCTGCCGAAATCTGCACATGTTTCAAGCCCTCCCGCTTCAAGTTGCCAATGCCACTCAAATCGTGCGCCGAGACAACCGATTGACATTTTAACGCAATTCAATTTCCCGCACTGCGTAACTTATCCCTCGGAATGTGATGCGCAATCTTTGAGTCTTCGTCGCTTCAAAATCCAAAACTGTCAACCATGTATCGGCGTCGGTTGGGCGCTCTGAAACTTTTTGCCAATTGCCATCAACCCAAACTTCCACACTCACGAAATCGGCTCGTCGCTCTGGAATATGCCACCAAATCGCAACTTGACTGATTGTCGCTGCCGACTTCACAGCGAGCACAACTTGTTTTTCACCTTTGCCTTCCCACATCGTTCGGAAATCTCGGTCCGTCAAGGCTCTTAAACTTTTCGGCTCAGCAGTAGCCTCGCCCTCCGTTGCTTCCGCATTCAAACTTGGTGGCAACCTAAGTTCGCCCAAATAAACGCTGTCAAACCAAGCCCGCCCGCGACGGTAACGGAAAAGGGCATAGACGACCGCTTCCCGCAACGGTCTTTCAGGCACAATTAACCTCCATCCCCACTGCCAGCCCGTCCCTCGCCCCGCGTCCCTCGTCCCATCAAATGGCACGATTTCGCCCCAAAGCGGCGAGCCATCAACATAGCGAGCGTCAAGGTAAAGGGAATAGTCGCCACTCAAATGTGTCGGGAAAACATTTTCGCCTTTGCTGAACCCGTGCAAAATCAGTGGGACTGCTTCGGTTTGGTTGAGCGCCACCGTTTGCACTGCACCGCGCATCGTTTGAGTATCATCGCTCTCGCAAGCAATGCTCTGTTTACCATCAACGGCGTCACTGCTCAACTTGTAACCGACCCCATAAAAGCCCCAGTTGGGCAATGGTGGCTTGTCCCCATCTTCAAATGAACCATTCTTCAGCAAGTTACTGCCAATCGGCGTCGCAATTAAAGAAAGCCATTTCGTTACCCCGTCCCTCGTCCCGCGTCCCTCGTCCCATACCACCTCAACCTTTGCACTCGCTAATTGCGCTTCCGTTGGAGGCTTGACAGCAGTTAGTTTTATTTCCGTCGTCGCCCTCGCTCTGAGCGTCACTTTGCGCTCCACGAACTCTAACGGTGAAGTGACTTTAACTTGCCCTTGAAGACTCTCACCCGTGTTGTTTCTGATGCGCACCAAAATGCTCGGTTCGCCCCCAAATTGCGTGACAGTGATTTCTGTTGGTGGCAAAACTTTGACCACCACTTCGTCAATGGGCAAATTAACAGTCGCGCCCATGACAGTTGCTTGCAGTGCCACACGCAAATTTGCCCGTTTGTTTGCCCAACCTTCGGGCACTTTCAACATCAACAGTTCCCGCCTCAGCGCTTTCGGGGGCAAATCGCCCAGAGAAAGTTCAGCAGTTTCGGGGTTGAGAGATTGAGCCTGAGAAGTTCCGACTTCAGTTAAGGTCAACATTGCTACCAACCTTGCATCCTTCAAAACTTCCTTGCCAGTGTTGCGGACATCAACGGGAACTCGCAAAAGTTCACCTGCAGCGACTTCGTGAGGCAAGACCGCATCGGTTTGCAGCGCCAAGAGTTCCCGCACCATCGCACTGACGATGCGAATTGCTTCTGCGAAATCGGCAGCAATGTTTGCCCCGTCTTCTTGTCGCTGCCATTCGGCTTTCAACCTCTGCAACTGCTCCAACCACTTGAGCCAATCGGCGAGAGTTTTCGGTTGTGCTTCAGAGGATTGTTTCGTTTCCGCCTTCAATTCGTCAGGCGCTTGTGTTCGCCGCTGCGACTTGCTGACCGCTCGTTGAAGGTGAAGTTTCGCCAACTTAGCGAGACCATCCATCACACTTGCTCCGTCCCTCGCTAACCAAAGCAGCGCCGTCTCGCGAGGCGCTAAAGTCCCACCAAGCAAGATTGTCAAGGGAGAAAGGTTCGTCTCGCGGACAGCGAACGGGAAAGGTTTCAAATCGGTTAGAACCCAAATTGTCAAGTTGCGAACATCCCGTTCACTCAAACCCAACTTAGCGGCGTCAATGGCGATGACTGTGTTTTGCATTTGGTCGCTGGCATTGTAAACGGTGAAGTGCAAATTGCCATCGCCCCACCGCCCAAATCGCTCAACCAAAACTTTTTCGTTGTCGCTCAGTGCGTGCGTTATCGGTTCCCAACCCGCTTCGCACAACCGAACGATGAGTGGAACATACCTGCGGAATAAATGACGGTCGCGGTTGTGAAATTCAGGGTTGTTCCAATAGTTGCCGAAAGCGCCGGCGCCGGGCGCAAAGCAAGATGGCGGGAAACCGTAAAAGAGAGCCCAGCGGAAGTAATCCTCGGCGACATCCGATGTGAACTCACGGTCAAAGAACTCATTGTTGAGGGGCAAAAAAGGCTTGCGATATGCCAGAACCCGCCGATAGTCAAAGAAAGCGAAATCGTCCCTTTGACGAGTCCAACGAATTTCGTTGCCACCGACATCAACCCAATGGGCATGGAACGGGAAGCCGTAACCGAAACCGTTTGCCATGACTAACTTGCCTGCAGCGTGAAGTTGCTGGGCAGCGTATGCGAGATACTCGTAGATGCCGAAAGGTGCCAATTGAGTTGGTTGTTTCGTCCGCCAACTGAAAGTCAAGGGGAAATCGGCAACGCGCCAATGGTCTCGCCGATAATTCTCGTTCGGCATAACCCACTCACCAAAGCCATCAAAGTAGACGCCATCCAATCGCTCATCACTGAGCACCGTGTGAAGCGTCTTGTCCATCGCCTTTGCTTTTGTTGCCTCGTCCCTCGCCCCGCGTCCCTCGTCCCGCCCAATGTCTGGGTCAGCGTTGACGAGAAAGTTGTAAAGAGTTTGCCCACCAGCCCAATGGACAGGGTCAGTTTTCTCTGTGCGCATTGAAAAGCGACCTTGTTCATCTTGAACGCCGCAAGACTTGACAATTTCTGCAAGGTTTGGATGTTGCTCCCTTTTGTTCGGGTAAGCGAAAAGTTGGTCCATTGTCAAGTCAGTTGGTGCATCGGGTGGCAGGTAAAACCATGCCGACCAGGGCTCTTCGTAGCGGAAGTTGTAAAAGCCGTGCTTTCGGTTGAAATCGGGATTTTGTGCTCCTTCGTGGTAGGCGAAGCCGAAGTCTTCAAAGTCGGCAATTTTTGCGATGTCAGTGAAAGGCATCCAAATACCGAAGCGTTTAACCCTCACTTTGAAACTTTCGGGGAACAGGCGGTAGAACTTATCGGCAGCGGCTCTCATGCCCCATCGCGGTTCATCCAAAGCATAAATAGCGAAGCGGAAAATTGCTGTGTTCGGTTCCCGCTTCCCCGCCACCCTCGTCCCACCATCGGGCGACAACCCGAAATCCCACTCAATCCTCAACTGCTTTTGAGCGGCGTCGTAAACGAAGCGATGGATGACGGGCAAATCAAGAGCGATGCTTAGAGCAATGCCAACTTTATCGCTGTTGACAGCACAAAATGGATAAAGTGAGTGTTCGCCACGATTGCCGTAGCGGATGGTAGAGGTGTAAAGCGGTGTTATTTTCGGTTCAATACGGCGTGCCGTCCGCAGATTGTCCCACCACTGCCAGTTGGTTGCGTCCAGCGGAACGACAAACGCCAGCACTACGGCTCGGTCGGCTTGTGTCTTATTGCGGACGAAACCGTCGCAAAAGATGGCGTCAGGTTGTTCGGTGAAGGTGGCACTCAGTTCCAAGTCCATGCCACTGACTTGCATCGTCAGCGTGTTGCCTTTGCGCTCTACTCTTCCCCTTAGAGGCACCCATTGCAATTTATCGGGCTCTTTGGGTTCAGCGGAGGAGAATCCACCGATACCGACAAAATTCGTTTTGGCGACAACCAATTCCCGCAGCGTTCCATCTGCCGTCCACGAAAGTCGCAATCCATCCTTTGTGGACAGCGTTTGGGCTGCTGCAAAGTCAATTACCAAACAAAGCCAAAGCAACCAAACCAATAAACGCATCGGCATCACCGACGGAATTGTAGCGAACAAATTGGGGTGTAGGCACTGCCTGCGCTGATGAAAAACAGCCGGGTAACTCTATTGACAAAAAAAGTTGTGTTATCCTTGCAGCAGGAGAGACCTTGCAGGGAGGTGTTGTGCGATGTTGGGACGGTTCGCTGTGCGTTGGCAGCCAGAGGTGGTGCTAGTTGGGATGCTGGTCGTTTATGTGCTCGCTGGACTTGCCGTTCACGGATGCGGCGGCGGTGGTGGGGGCAGACCGGCACCGCAGCAACAAATTCGTTCACGGCAAGTGACTCAAGCGACCTCCCAGGCTTTCGGGCGAGTATTAAGTCAAGCCATTGGTGTGCAAGGCGGACGAGGCTTTGTATCCCGCTTGCGAAAATTAACTCGTCAGGCAACCTGTCCACAGGTCACGACGAACTGGACGGACTTCACCCAACCGCCACCTGACCCTTGGGTGATTACCCTTGATTACGGGAATGGCTGCACGGATGAAGACGGTAATTTCGGCAAGGGTTCTATCACGATGAGCATCAGTAATCCACAGGTAGATGCGGAGGGTGACCTTGTCAGCGGCACGATTGGCTTCCAGTTCAACAACTTCACTATGGAAGGTGAAACCCATAGCGGCACACTCACCGTTGAAGTCATTAACGCACTAACCGCCAATGTGTCTTTGGACCTGACCTATCAAGCCGAAGGCTGCACTGAGCATCTGCTCTTTGACGGCACAATTGCCTTCGCTGCGGATGAGACTTTCTTCACCATAAGCGGCAATGGGACTTACACCAGTTCTGTCCTCGGCGATCTGCAGTTGAGTTATGTGATGACGAACCTACGCTTTACCGATGGTTGTGACTTCCCTGTCGGTGGCACGATGAATGTCACTTACGACAACACGACCGAATTGTGGAGTTTCCCAGGCACCTGTGGTGTCGGCAGCGTCTCTGTCAACGGTGGGGCGCCACAGAATGTCGTGCTGGAGGACATTCCGACCTGCGGCTAAGTTTGCAATTTCACTTGACGGGGGGCGGCTTATCGGCTGCCCCCCTTGCTGATCCAACTGCCCAGTTTGCTTAGCAGATTGCCGATCCAAGCGGGCGCCTTCGTCAAGGGCATTTCGTAGCCGCAGTTGGGGCACTTGATGAGGATGCCGCAACCGCCTTTGAGCGGACATTGTTGGCATACAGTCGCACGGGCGTCGCGCTCGTGAAACTGAAAGCCGCACAGCGGGCAAGTGATGCGTTCGTCGCTAGCCATAAGGGCTCATCTCGCTCGGTCACCCTGCTACCCACCCTGCCGCATGCAGCCACAGCAGCAGGTGTTTGGCAAGGAAGCCGCAGAAGAAGGCGAAGGGAAAGATGAAGCCTGCCATGACGAGGGCGGCACGCCATCCGTGTTCGCGCACCATCATCAAAAACTGGGCGATGCAGGGGACGAAGAGCGTCAGGATGATGGCGGTGACGACTAGGTCAATGCCGCCGATGGCGCCTTTGTCCACCATGTCCAGCAAGCCCGCCGCCCCATAATCGCGGCGGAAGAAGCCAAACAAGATGACAGGCGCCAGAGCCTTCGGCAACCCGACCCATTGAACGGGATACGCCAGCACTGCGATGACCAAGTCAAAAAGGTGCGTAATGCGTCCCAGCCAAATGAGCACGCTGGCGACGATGAACAGGGGGGTCACTTCCCATAGATACCACTGCAGCCGCGTCCAAGTTTTGACCAGCACATTTTCCAAACGGGGCAACCGCAGGGGCACGACTTCCATGTAAAAGCGGGGAGGGTCCCCTGGCAGCAGCCGCGCCGTCAGGTAGCCGACCAAAAGGAAGACGGCGAACACAAACGATGCCCAAACGGCGATACCGCCTTTGACCTTAGAGACCGTCGCCATGATAACGCCTAACTGCGCTGAGCATGGGATGGCTAACGCCAGCAACAGGGTTGCCAGTAAGCGCTCTCGGCGGGTTTCCAAAATGCGGGTGACCATCGTTGCCATCGTATCACACCCGAACCCCAGCACCATCGGGATAACCGCCCGCCCCGATAACCCGATGCCTTTAAACAAGCGGTCTACCAACAGCGCCAAGCGGGGGAAGTAACCGCTGTCTTCCACCAGCGAAAACATCAGGAAAAACGCCGTGACAATCGGCAGCAGTAACGCCAACGCGTAGCGGATGCCCAGCGTGAAGATGCCATATTCGCCGACAAACAGGTCGCGCAGCCATCCAAAGGGAACAAGCCACTCAAAGAAGCGGACGATAGGTGGGAGCAGATATTTGCCGAAAACCGTGTCTTCCAAAAACTCCACGGCTGTCCCGGCGGCGAGGACGCCGACAAACTGGTAAAAGCCGAAGTAAAGCAGCGCCGCCAAAAAGAGGGAACCCCAGAGGGGGTGAATGAGCAGGTCGCTGAGCCAGTCGGAGAAGGTGCGAGGCTTCACAAAGGTGTGGTCTAGGACTTGGTGGGCAACGGCTTCCGCGAAGCGTTGGCGAGTCGTGATGATGCGATACAGCGGGCTGCGTTCACCGCCCGCTTTCATTTCGCGGACGATGCGCCTGACGGCTTCTAAAACGGCAGGACCGTCCCGTTGGGCGACCCACGCTTCCACCTCGCTGTCTTCCTGCAACAGCAACAAGGCGATAGCCCGTTTGCTGACGCCGTAATCAGCCTGCAGCCGCTGCACGATCTGGTTCAGCGCGTCTTCTAGACGCGGGTCGTAACGCAGCGGGGTCGCCGTGAGCGACCGCATGAAGGACCCTCCTCAGTTCAGCGATGCCCTTGCCTTGCGTGGCGACAAGGGGCGTGATGGGGATGCCCAACAAGTCCGCCAGTTTGTCGGTGTCTACTCGCAAGCCTAGCCGTTCGGCTTCGTCCATCATATTCAACGCCAACACCACTGAGAAACCCGCCTCCAGCAACTGCACTGTCAGCGGGAGCATCCGTTCCAAGTTTTTGGCGTCAGCGACATGGACGACGACATCGGGGCGTTCTTCAAACAACAGCCGACGGGCGACGCGTTCCTCGTCGGAGCTGGGCAGCAGCGAATACATGCCCGGCGTGTCCACGACCTCGTAAAGCACGCCGTGGATGTAGGTGCGCCCCCGAAAAACTTCCACCGTCGTGCCAGGGTAATTGGACACCGTCACATAGATGCCCGTCAAACGGTTAAAGACTAAACTCTTGCCGACATTAGGGTTGCCGACGATTGCCACGCGTTTCTGCGGTGTCGCTTCCAGCGGGCGCCGGCGCCATCGGTTCCACAACTCTGCCAAGCGCGCCCCAATAGACTGTCGTCGCGTAGGGCACTGCGTGCAAGGCGCTGGCATGGGCATCTCCCCAGTCGTTCTTGGGTTCCGCCATTTCCTTTTACGAAAATTGCCCGGGCAAAGTTAGCCTATCGGCGGGTGGCAACGACGAGGTCACAAATGACAAACCGATGGTCGGAGTAACGGGACGGATGCGCCGTGACACGCAGCGGGCGAAAATGACGGCTGACCCACACTTGGTCAATACGGATGACGGGAAAGTCGTTGTGAAAAGTGTTGCCCCAACCGCGACCGGCGGTAGCGAAAGTGTCGTGCAGCCAAGGCGTAAGCAGCCGAAAGACCGAGTCACCTGCAGGGGCGTTGAAGTCACCGCCAACGATGAGGGGTGCGTCTGCAGAGACAGTGGCACGCAAGTGGGCGACGATGGACTTTAGTTGGTCCCGTCGGGCTCTGCGGTTAGCGGCGTAAGCCCGCCAGCACGCCGTAGACCACAGGTCCAACCGCACCAAGTTAGGCATCAGGTGCAGGCTGACGACATCCGTCCAAACGCCGTTGGGAAGTCGGACTTGTCCGTGGGTGACCGATTCGCCTGTCAGGCGAGGCGTCGGCACGGGGCGCAGGGCACCCCGCGCCAGAATGGCGGTGTCGCCGTTCCAAAGGGTGGCGGCGCGTGTCCCGCACAGCAAGCGTGCCACCTGTTGCGTTTCCTCCCGCCCCAAACCTTCCTGCACCAGCACAATGTCTGGTCGCCACACGGCGACCTCCCGCAACGCAGCGGCGCTGCCCCGGCAGTTGAAGGTGATAACCCGCACCATTTGGTCCGCTGCCCAGCGGTCTTGACGCGTCAGTGAAAACCAATCGCGCAGCAGGCTGCGGGGCTCTTCGGCGAAAAGTAGCAGGAAAAACAGCCACAATCCCGTAACGCCCAATGCCGAACGCTTTGCCCCGCAAAGCGCTGCTGCGCCTGCCAGACTAACCCCCAGCAGCACCCACACCCACGCCGGAAACACCGTGGCTGCCGTTGCGATGTCCGGGCGTTGCGCGTAGAACGCCGCCATGATGATGCAAAGAAGGACGGACGAGGCAGCGATAATGACCGCCAAAACGCGGGTGATCTGGCGCTGAGACAAAGCGATGTTGACCCTCCTCACGCGCACCGTTAGCGGACGCGCCGTGCACGGGCTCCCGGCGTCACCTGCCCCGCGACGGGCGGCACCATTTGTGCCTTGCAGGCTTCGGCAAACACTGCGATGACTTTTGCCCGCCCCAGTTCCTCTTCCACTTGCACCGTCTTACGCTCGGTCTTCACCGTAACCACGCGGTAGATTTGCAGCAAGTCACCGACCTTGAGCCCTTGGTTGGCGCCGATGTCCAAGTAAAGGACAACGGTGCCATCCGGCAGCGTTTCCACTTGCCCGACGAGACCGTCGGTATCAGTAGGTATCGGTGCCGTGGCGACGGCGGTCGGCGTTGGCATGTTTGCTCCCTGCCACGCAATCTCTGTTCTCAGCGCCTCTATCAACTCGGCAACAGCAGCGGTGGCGGCGGCAGCGTAGAGGCGATCGTCATAAACGAATAGGGATCGCCGTTCCGGGTCCAGCAGGGGCGGTTGAGCGGCTTCCGTCTGGCGGGTGTTTTCTACCGTTTGCTTTTCGGCGACGCCTTCCAGCGTCCGCGTCCACAGCGTTTCACCCGTCGCCCCATCGTGCAGGCGAGCTTGCAGCCGGGCAATGACCCGTTCCGTCCGCACCGTTTTCACTTCCCAAATGCGCCGGTCCGCCGCTGGGCTGGGGCGGCTAGACAGTTCCTGCCGACGCGTTGTTTGTGTGTCAAAGTCCAGCAGCCGTCCTATCAGCACCAACCCTGCGCCGTGCTGTTTCGCCAAAGCGGCGATGTGTTTGGCTTCTGCCGTGCCGTCTTGGAAGGGGCGCCAGTCCAGCAAAGGTTCAGGCGGTTTCGCCACTGTCAGCGTCTCAGCGGCAAGGCCTGCCCCTTGCACCGCACGAAAGACTTGCGAGGCGAAGTCGCCGACACGGTCACGGTAGATGTTGATGTCGCCGAAGGGCACGACCAACAACCGTTGCGGGACGGTGACAACCGGGTGTGTGATGACAAGCGGGCGCTCCGGCACGCTCAGGGGATCTGCGAACCGATGCAGCAGCCCGCGCAAGGCGTCGGGAAACGAGCCGTAAAGCAGCACCTGCCAGTAATTGCCGCCTTTGTTTCTGCGCACGGCAACGCTTTGATTTGGCGCCAACAGTGTCAAGTTGAAGGGCAACCGCGTTCGCACCGTCTCCGAGACGGGTGGGACCAGCAGGTAAATTTCCGTCTCAGTGACCAGCAAGTCACGAACGCGGTCAAGGTCATCGGGCGTCACCCACACAAAATCAACGGGCGCCCGCTCCGCGAAAGCGTTCAGGATGTCCCGTCCGGCGTTGGTGACAACGACGCAGAGGGGCACGGGGCTTGCTTGCTGCCCTTGCAAATCGCGCACCTCACGGATTTTGCGGGTGGCGAAACGCTCCACTGCCTCTTTTAAGGCGTGAAAGGACGGTGCCGAAAGAAACGCCCGCACCCGCCCGTCGGGCTCTACCGTCGCCGCGACGACAACATCTTGTCGGCGCACGAGGGTCAGGTCGTAAGGCACCCAATGGCGCTGTTCAAGGGGGAAATCGCCGCGCGCCCGATCCACGACGATAACGATGTGACCGTCCCTTTTTGCCAACTCATCTGCCCGCTCTGCGAGGGCGGACAGGGGCACGAATTCCACCTGATGGACAGTGGGGAGAAAACTGCGGAACAAGTTGAACACCGTCTCATCGTTAGCGACGACCGCGATGGGGCGACGCGCCAGCACCTCTGCCACCGGCTTGGGTTCCTTCAGGGCACGGGCGATGTCCCGCAAGATGTCTTTCTGCGCGTGCGCTATCGCGCCCAAGGCTGTGATGGCTGCCAACGCCGTCCACAGCCGCAGCATCGTCGTTGCCACCTCGCTTCGGGTGCGTTCCTAAGGCGCTACGCCCAATTTATGTCGGACATAGTTGATGAGCCCACCTGCTTGCAAGATCTGGCGCATAAACTCGGGAATGGGCATGGCTTGGTAAGTGCGCCCTGTCGTCAGGTTGCGGATGACGCCTGTCTCAATGTCCACTTCCACGGTGTCGCCGTCGCCGATGTCCTCCGCTGCTTCCGGGCACTCCAGCACGGGCAGTCCGATGTTGAAAGCGTTGCGGTAAAAGATGCGGGCGAAACTTTTGGCAATGACGCAACTGATGCCCAAGCCTTTGATCGCGAGGGGGGCATGTTCCCGTGACGAACCGCAGCCAAAATTTTCGCCCGCCACGATGATGTCACCTGGCTGTGCCCGTTGCGAAAAATCTGGGGCGATGGCTTCCATGCAGTGCTTTGCTAACTCCGCCGGGTCCGTCGTCACCAAGTAGCGAGCGGGGATGATAATGTCGGTGTCAATGTTGTCGCCGAATTTGTGGGCTCTGCCCTGAAAGACCGTCTGCATTATCGTTGCCTCCTTTGCACTAGCGGACGATTGTGTCATCGCCGATAGAACAGAGCGCTGTGTCACTCCGTCACTTGTAGCGTGCGGGCGAACCCCGCCCACAGTTCGTCCACTTCGCGGGGCGTCGGGTGGCGATCAAGGAACACCAAACGGTAGCGGAGTGTTAGCCGGTCGCCCTGCGGAAGGCGCACCGGCTCTTCTGGCGGCAACCCGAAATCCTTGCGGCAAAAAGGTCCGTTGGCGAACAAGCCGTAGTCGCGGACATGCCAAGGCGTCGGGTAGCCGCGATTTTGCGGGTGGTCAAAGAACGCCACCGCAACAGGCTTGCCTTGCACCGTCCCGTAGTAAAGGCACCATGATGCCCGTTTGCCCCACGCTGCGCGGTCGCGATGCCCCGTCGCATTCAAAATGTGCCCTGTCCCTCGCGTCAGCGTCAACTCGTCAGGCAAGCGGAGGGCGACAAACCCTTCTTTGGTGTCGCCGAACACGACCTCACCGTCAGTTGCCGTGAAGGTCAACTCCAAGTCCACCATACGCAAATGCGGGAGAGCGTAAAAACGCAGTTCGCGCTCTTCGTGACACAGCACTTTGCCGTCGGCGCTGCACCATGCGTTGCGCGCCCGCAACCGCCCAAACACTGCCCCACTTTCCAGCACCTCAAAAGCCTGGTGGACGATTTTGCCCCTTTCGCTCCATGTATCCACGCCGTTGACATCGCCGTAGGCGACCCAAAAGCCTTTGTGGTGCGGATGGTCACGGCTTTCCCCTTCGCGCGGCTCCACGGGGTAACCCCGCGTCAGCACTTCACCGTTTGGTCCCAGTAGCGGAAAGCAGAAAGGCTTGGCAAAGCCGGCAAAGTAGTAGCGGGTGAATAGTTGCCCGTTGGCTTGCACGCTCACCCATTGCTCGTGCAGCGTCAAGGTGATGGCAGGCGGTGGTGCTTGGTCGGTCAACCGCACGCGGTAGGTGCGCTCAGTGCTGGCAGGCATCTCAGGTTCCAGCCAAACGACGGAGGGCGTTCCCGCCGTGACCAGTTGGGCGGAGCGTTCCCGTCCGTCCTCACCGATGACTTGTGCCCCTGCGCCCGTCACGCCGGGGGGCAATGGCGCCGTCACCACAGCGGCGCGCACCGTTTGCTCGTCGTTGTTGACCCGCACCGACCATTCCCGCACGACCCTCGCCTCCTTTGCCGAGGTCCCCAAGGCAACGAGCGTTGCGACAGCGACCCAACTAACTGCCAACGCTTTTCGCACGGCGTTTTGCCCTTTCACAATGGTTCACCGCCCGCTCAGTTGCCGCAGTAAGTTGGCGACTTCCACCGCCGTCATCGCTGCGTCCGAGCCGCGATTGCCCGCTTTTGCCCCTGCGCGTTCCAGCGCTTGCTCTAAAGTGTCCGCTGTGACGATGCCGAAAATCGTCGGCACGCCTGTCGCCAGCGCCACTTGGGCGATCCCTTTTGCCGCCTCGCTGGCGACATATTCAAAGTGCGGCGTGTCGCCCCGAATGATGCAGCCTAAGCAAATCACGGCGTCGTAGTCTTTACTCTCCGCCAGTCGCTGGGCGACCAGCGGGATTTCAAACGACCCTGGCACCCACACGACGGCGATGGCGTCGTCGTCTGCGCCATGACGGCGCAATGTGTCCAGTGCTCCGTCCAACAACCGTTGCGTGACAAGGCTGTTGAACCGACTGACGACGATCGCAAACCGCAATCCCTGCGCCGTCAATTGCCCTTCCAACACTTTCGGCACACGCCTTCACCGTCCACGCAGTAACCGTGTCGCTTAGTTTAGGTCACAGCAGGTCGCATCCTACGACGAGCGTGATGCCCGAAGGCTTTTGGTGTCAGCCTGCGCCCTTTGCGGCGGTGGCATCACCGTGCCTCTTGGTCCTGCCGCTTGACCGGCACGGGCTCCCGTTCCTTGATGACTTGGCTGGCAGGGACGCGTTGTTGTGTTTGCTGCAGCCATGCCATCATTTGCCGCAGGCGCGCGCCGACTTGCTCAATCAAGTGCTGGCTTTGGCGGGTCAATTCCGCGTGGAAGACGGGACGCCCCGCTTGGTTCTCCAAAATCCACTCCCGCGCGAACTGCCCGCTACGGATTTCCTCAAGGATTTGCTTCATCGCTTTGCGTGTCTCTTCACCGATAACGCGTCGCCCCCGCGTCACATCGCCATACTTGGCGGTGTCGCTGATCCAATAACGCATCCCGCTGATGCCTTGCGCGTAAATCAAGTCCACGATGAGTTTGAGCTCGTGCAGGCACTCAAAGTAGGCGACTTCGGGTTGGTAGCCTGCTTCCACCAGCGTCTCAAAGCCTGCCCGAATGAGTTCCGTCACGCCCCCGCACAGCACGCATTGCTCGCCAAACAAATCCGTCTCCGTCTCTTCAGCGAAGGTCGTTTCAATGACACCCGCTTTCGTCGCCCCCAAACCTTTGGCGTAAGCAAGGGCAAGTTGTTTGGCATGCCCCGTGTAGTCTTGGTGGACGGCGATAAGCGCGGGCACACCTTTGCCCTCCACGAACATTTGCCGCACCAAGTTGCCCGGACCTTTGGGCGCAACCATGACGACATCCACCGTCGTAGGCGGGACGATCTGGCGGTAATGGATGTTGAACCCGTGCGCAAACAGCAACGCCGCGCCGTCTTTCAGGTAGGGCGCGATGTGCTCTCTGTAAAGGGCGGGCATTTCGGTGTCAGGCACCAACAACGCAATCACATCTGCTGCTTTAACCGCATCGGGAATTTCCATCGGTGTCAGACCGTCCTGTTGTACCCGTTCCCAACTTTTGCTGCCCCTGCGCAACCCGACGACGACTTTCAGCCCGCTGTCGCGCAAGTTTTGGGCGTGGGCGTGCCCTTGACTGCCATAGCCAATGACCGCAATCGTTTTACCCTCCAACGGTGTCAAACTGGCATCGCTGTCGTAATAGATGACCGCCATCGTTTCCTTCGCCTCCTTACCGGTTGGGGTGAAAAACCGACGGCAATTTTGGCACGCATCGCCCTTGTCACTGCCGGGCAAACGCGGCGCCTTGCAGCAGCGGGTAGCCCAACTCTTCCCGCAGCCGCAAATACGCCTCAGCGCACTGACGCGCCAAGCGTTGCACCCGCTTGATGTAACGCGTCCGTTCCATCACGCTCAACGCCCCCCGACTGTCCAGCAAATTGAAAGTGTGCGAACACTTCAGCGTGTATTCAAAGGCGGGAAAGACCAAGCCTGCACCCAAGATCCGTTCCGCTTCCCGCTCAAACAGGTCAAACAGCTGAAAAAGCATATCTGTGTCCGCCAGTTCAAAGTTGTAAATGCTGCCCTCGTATTCGGTGCGTTTGTGCAGTTCACCGTAGGTGACCCCGTGCGCCCACTCCAAGTCAAACACGCTGTCCACGCCTTGCAGATACATCGCGATGCGCTCGGGTCCGTAGGTGATTTCCACACTGACGGGGTTGAGTTCAACGCCGCCCATTTGCTGGAAGTAGGTGAACTGGGTGATTTCCATCCCGTCCAGCCACACTTCCCAACCGACACCCGCAGCACCTAAGGTCGGAGACTCCCAATCGTCTTCCACAAAGCGGATATCGTGCTCTTCGGGGTTGATGCCCAACCGCCGCAAACTTTCAAGGTAAATGTCCTGAATGTCACTCGGGGCTGGCTTCATGATGACCTGAAACTGATAGTAGTGCTGCAGCCGATTGGGGTTTTCACCGTAACGCCCGTCCGTCGGGCGCCGCGACGGCTGCACATACGCCACATTCCACGGCTCAGGACCAAGCACCCGCAGTGCCGTCGCCGGGTGCATCGTCCCCGCCCCAACTTCCATGTCAAAAGGCTGTACGATCAAGCACCCTTGCTCCGCCCAGAACCGTTGCAGTGCCATCAGCAAATCTTGGAAGGTCATCGCGGTCACCTCCTGACGCGGCGTTAAATTACGCCCCACCGTGCGGGCAACAAGTCAGCGACGGCGATGTGAACTTCGGACACCGCCGAAGCGGGTTCATCACAATCACCTCACCCGTCCAGCAACTCCGCCCACTGCCCGTTGAAACAACCCAATGCACCGTTTCGTCCCGCGTCTACCTTTATGGCTCCCGCTTCTGTTCCGTCACCGTCAATCGCCTACCTCAAGCCGACACCAATCGCCGCAAAGTTTCCGCTGCTTCTGGCAGCGCTAAAACCGAGTAAACTTCGGTTTGCTGCAGCCGTTCAGGCAACGAACGGAACAGCGGCGGGAGCGCCAACCGTCGTAGATAATCATGCCACCGTCGTTGAACCAAAACCTCTAATGTGCGGACATCCCAGCCCCTCAACACTTTCCCCCAAGAAACCGATTGAGAGCAAACAACTCGCCATGTATCGGGGTCGACGCTGATACTCGCGGCGGTTCTTATGATATCGCTGAGAAGCCAGTTGAACACATTGTTTACTAAGGTTTGACAGGCGGGAGTAATTGTGCTATTAATGGGGTCTCAGGTTCAAGTGGCGAAAGTTATTCAACAAAGCGACTTGGATTAGGAGGTGACTTGCGATGAGGTATCTTATCGCTGCAATTGCGATTGGTGTGTTTGCCACTCTCCTTTTGTCCTCCCCTGCTCCCTCGGCAAAGGGTGTCGTTTTCCCCAACGACCCCAACGCTGTCATTGATGTCAAACGAGACTTGGGAGCAAAAGGCGATGGTATTCACGACGATACCGAAGCGTTGCAGAAAGGAATTCACTTGAGTTGCAGCCGACAAGGAACGAACACGAAAGTGCTTTACATCCCTAACGGCGTTTACCGAGTGACAAGGAAGTTGGTTGTTCAGTTCCCAGAGAACAGGTCTGGTATTGGACCTTGGGTTTACGGTCAATCCCGCGACGGTGTGATCATCAGACTTGACGATGGCGCCAATGTTGACGCTGTTTTGCAAACTCACCCGCGTGACGAAAACCCTGGTTCAGCCGACTGGTTTATGCGGACGATTTACAACTTGACAATTGATGTCGGCAATAACCCGAACACCGACGGCGTCCGTTTCTTCTCCAACAACACTGGAATCATCAAGAATGTGCGAGTAAAGGGGCGTGGTAGAATCGGCATTAACTCCTTCATGAACTTGAACGGTCCGAACATCGTTCAGGACACGATCGTTGAGGGGTTTGAGGTTGGGATAAGGAGCGCGTGGATGTGGGGACAAACATTGTCAAGGGTTACAATTCGCAACTGTAAAGTCGGTTTGGAGGTTGAGGGTAACTCGGTCGCTGTTGAGGATTTGGTCGTGGAAAACACCCCTTTGCCCATCCACAATAAACTGCCCAACGATTGGTTCTGGTGGTCTGGGGTTTTGGCGATTGTCGGTGGGCGCTTCGTTAAAGGTGATCCGAACGGTCCCGCAATTCTAAATCAAGGTGTCCTTTACGCTCGTGACATCACAGTTAGCGGGTTCAAATTGGCGATAAAAAGTGAACCTCTAAAAGGTGAGCCCCATTACGCTGCTGGTCCCACAGTCGCTGAATTTGTCTCGCACGATGTCAAGCGACTTTTTGACGAAGCACCATCGCAGGCAATGAAGTTACCGATCAAACGAGAACCCATCGTGCCTTGGGAAACGAACCCGAACAATTGGGTCTGCGCCAACGATTTCGGGGCTGTCTATGGAGACAACAAGGACGACACTGAAGCGATTCAAAGAGCCATTGACTTCGCTGCAGCCAACCGAAAGACCGTCGTCTATTTGCGCGGAATTGGAGGCAGTGACCCTAACTGGTATACGCTCAACGGCGAAGTTTACATTCGCGGCACAGTCAGGCACATCATCGGTTTGGGTTTCGGGCGCATTATCGCAGGTGAAAACGGAAAGTTCATCGTTGACGACAAAAGCGCACCTGTTGTCAAGTTTGAGAACATTCAAGCCTTCGGTAAACGCCCTCCGATTGTTGAAAACCGTTCAAGGAACCGAGTGCTTGTCCTTGGAAACTGCGACCTAAAAGTCCTTGGCACTGGCAAGGGCGATATTTTCGTGACGAACTGTCCGTCCCATGTTGAAATTCGCAGCAAAGGTCAAAGTTTATGGGCGAGGCAACTTGATCCCGAAGGCGACAGCGATGTCGGATTGGTCATCAACGCTGGCGGCAATTTGTGGATTTTGGGTATGAAGAGTGAAGGGCGAGGTGTTCGCATCCGGACTTCTGACGATGGGCGCACAGAAGTTTTCGGCGTTTTCATGTATGGTTTCGGAACACCTCCAGAAGACAATCGCCCCATCTTTGACATTGACAACGCAAAAATGTGCGTGATGGGAATTCGCGAAATTGCCTTCAACGCACCAACATACAATGTCAAGGTGCGTGAGCGCCGCGGTGGCGAAACTCGTGAGTTCCGCCTCAAGCCAGGCGAACACGGCTGGATCGGCTGGGCACTTTATAGCGGATGGTAAATTGTGCTGAATGGCAAGGGTCAGGAGAAAAAATTCAATATGTCAGATGTGTCAGTAGATGAGTCCTTTCAAGAAGGGAGCCATTGAGGGAGAAATCTCTTCAATCGGATGTCGGTTCTCTCGGTCGCTGCGAGGATCAGCGGCACCAAAACACAACGGTGCGTCAGGAGACGCAACTCCTAAAAGACAGCGGAAAAATCTCGTTCCAATCGGAGGGCTGCTCTCCCGAGCAGCCGCAAAAAGAAAAATCATCGCGTCTAGGAGATACGCCCTTCATACGAAACTGCAGAAACCACGCTTGTGACTTTCCGTCAATTAAGCGACGACGAAATCGGTGTCTACATCTCAATAGGCGAACCTATGGACAAAACTGGCGCTTACAGCATTTAAGGCAAAGCCTTAATCTTCGTCACAAAAATTGTCGGCTGCTACTTCAATGTCGTTGGACTTCCTTTGGCGAGATTAGCATCGTTGTTCAAAGAGGAAGTGCCAAACGGTTTTTTCTCAAAATTAACTATGTCTCCCATTCACCCTCAGGTACACTCAAACATTGAATGAGTTTCTCTCATCGCCTGATTAATAGTAAGATAACAACAGCGATGCTGGTAAAGGTTAAAAAGGCAGAAAGGATGAGGGAAAACTTGAGCCACTTTGAAAGCCTCTTTATTTCCACATCTTGCTGAGCGATGTGCTGCAACATTCGCTCATTTTGTTGTGTCAGGGCACTCACATCTCGTTCAAAGCCTGTCTGAAGTTCCGTCAATGAATTGGCTGCATTGATAAGTGCCTTTTGTGCCTCCACGATAGTAGTGTTAAGTTGCTCCTGCATGTTTTGATAGGCTTGTTGGAGTGTCTGACGAACCCGCTCGCCGAAATCCTTGATTGCCTGACCGACGCTGGACGATAGGGCTTGAGAACTCTGGCTTAGTTGGTCGCTAACTCGGCGCAAATTTTCTATAGCATTATTCAAAGTAGCCTGAACCTGCTCCCCAAACTCTGCGATGCCTTGTCGAACTTCGGAGGCAATTGCTTGGGAACTTTGGCTTAACTGGTTGCTGGCTTGATATAGAAGTTTCTCAGCGGAGTTCAAAGAAGCCTGAGCCTGTGCCACCATTTCCTGCACCGACTTCCTTGCTCCTTCCAACGCTTTGCGGTTCTCCTCTGAGGCGGAGAATAAAGCGAGCCGCGCTTGTGCTGCTGTTCTTGTTAATTCCTCTTGCGCTCCTTCTAGTGCCTTGCAACTCTGTTCCAAAGCTTCAGCCGCCTCGTTAAGCTTTCGTTCCACGATTGCTACCTTCTCAGTGACACCTTTCGCTCTCGCTAACTCCTCTGCTAATTGGCGGATAGCGACCTCAGCCTGCAGCACTTCGCTTCTCAACTCACTCATTTCGCTCACCATCCTTTCCCAAAATTTTCAAGACACCGCTTACAAGTATGAAGAGCGCTTTGGTATATGCAGAACCGTAGGGCGGCGCTTCAGCATAACATAAGCGTGCCATTTCCCGTGAAGAGTCACTGTTTAAAATCGCTTCCACTGCTTTGTCCAGTTTGGTAGGAAAGCGTTCTTTTGTCACGGCAATTAAGCGTTGAGCAACCTCATAGCAATTGACTTTGGGATAATCTCTCCGCAAGATAAGGAATGCATCACCGATATCTCGCAATCCTTCGTCGCCGTAATGGAGGCGACAAAAGCCTGTTAAGAGCAATAAGCCAGGATGTTCTGGAAACTCTTCCAACTGCCTTCGGCAAGCCCCAAACAACTTGACCAATCCGTCCACGCCCTCGGCTTTTCTCAGCAAATCAAACCACTCCACTGGCAAAATGCGCTTTGTCAACTCCTTGACAGGCTGTGTGAATTCGGATTCTGCCATGTAGTTGTTCAATTGTTCACGAAACTTTTGGATGCCCAAACGCGTAGCATCCCTGGCAGCCTGCAGCATCTCCCACATCGCCCTACGCCTTCGCCGCTCAATCCGGTCATAAACAAACTCCACAACCTGATGGGCGTAAATTAGGACAGCTTCACTGTAATTGTGTGGTTTCCTTTCAGGCAAATATCGCCTGATTTCACCTTCCGTCGCATAGCGGCTCAAGTATTCTTTGAAGCGCTCATCCAATTTCTTAATTGGGCGACGGATGAGAGAAACGATGAATTTACTACCCGTGTAGTCCTTCATGTAATCGTCCACAGCACCGACGGCAAGCAGGCGATAAATCGCCTTTTCTAACGCCTGTTGCTTGCGTTCGGATAAATCACCCTCGCCTCCCACAAGGTCGTTTGGAAGGAAATCAAAAGGTAATTCTACTTGTCTTCGGTCTCTCTCACGAGTTGGTAGGTTTAATGTTAGGTGTTGCCAAACATAACCCACAATGCGCTTATCGCTGTCCTTGCCCAAGAAACTGTTCCGCAAAAACCAAGTGTTGCGGAGGGCATCGCTTTGCTGTTTGCGCGGAATCTCTTGTACCAATTCACTTGTTCTCTCAATGGGAACATGAACCGGGTCAAGAACCTCGTCGGCTAATTCAGGTTGGTCATCTGAAAAGATGATGTAGCAATGGCTACTTTTACGGTCTCTTCCTGCTCGTCCCGCCTGTTGATAGAACTCCTCCAGCGACCGAGGGAGCATCACATGGACAGTGAAGCGAATGTCAGGCTTGTCTATGCCCATTCCAAACGAGTGGGTGCAAACGAAAATAGGAACTTCGTTGCGCTTGAACCGTTGTTGTAACTTAATCTTCCACAATTCCCAATCTCGATCACTTCGCTTAAACCACCAATAAGGCTTTTCGCCAGAATAGACATCGATGGCGTCGCTCAATTCGGGAAACGCATTTTTTAACTCGTTTCTCAAATGAGCAGCACCTATTTGTCGGTCATTGACAAAGTAAGTGAAAATCAGACCGCTGGGCAAATTTGTCATTGGTTGCCCAGGGCGATAGCCGACGAGGTTTTTGAAAAGCGATTTTAAAACATCAAATCGCTCTTCAGACCTAACCTTTATAACATTAAAGTCCAATTCGGATCTATCAAAGTTTTCAGGCATCACCGTTGCCTCAGGGTCAAGGATACCCAACTCCCGAAGGATGTCGGTCAGCACATTTGGGGAGGCGGTGCCGGTTAAAGCGATAAAGGTTGGGCTGTAACCTCGGTGCTCACACAGTTGAGGCACTAACCATCCCAAATTCAAATAGGCAGGTCGGAAGTCATGTCCCCATTCACTAACGCAGTGAGCTTCATCCACAATGCAGTAAGGGATAGGATAACTGCCGATAAAAGTTTTCACTTGTTGGCGGAACTCTGGAATTTGGAAACGCTCCGGTGAAATAAAGACGAAAAAGCGCAACCCTTTTCAATGGCACGGTAACCTTCTTCCTTAAGACGCGCCTCTTCATCGGGCGTAATTTCCGCATGGCTCATTATAGCAGTGGAGCGGTGAATGCCTATCGCATCAAGGTTGTCTTGCTGATCCCACATGAGGGAGCGCAAGGGTTGGGCGACAATGGTGAAGCCGGGTTGAAGGAGAGACGCCATTTGATAACAAAGAGATTTACCTCCTGCTGTAGGTAACAGCCCAACCACAGGTTTATGCTGCAATGCCCGACTGATAATTTTCACCTGCCCTTCCCAAAACCCCTCCTTACGGAACAGTTGATGCAGAAAGTAAGTCAAAGTGCTTTCCAGGGCTCGCTCATTTTTAGCCATCTCTTCAGAGACGGGACGAGGCAAAGCGCCTTCTAAAAGGGCGTCTTCAAAGTCACTGAAAGCGACAGTCGGTGTCAGCACCGTTAGAGTTTCCAAAGCCAACTGTTCCCACGCTTGAGCGGAAGACAAAGCGAAGTAAACCGCATTGGCATCCGATTCCGAATCAACCAGCAAAGGTCTACCAAAGTGCCTCAAGCCATAAAGTGCCTCCAAGTGCGTTAGGCATTCGTCAACGCCGTTTAGCACGATTTGCAAGTTCCACTTTTGTGGGTTGGCAATACGGATTTCAGCAGTCCCGTTAGCGTGAAGCCAGCGGGCGACAGCGACAGTCAATTGCGCTTCAGCAACGGGAAGCAAAATCAATTCCATTAACGCCTGTTGCTGCTCCTTCGGGAGAGTACGAACTACTTTCGCTGCATGGATGATTTCATCAGTGATAGCATTGCGCAATCGCTTGACCAATTCTCTTACTTGCTCCTTCCAACCACTTCTCATCTTTGTGGACAGCCGCCAAACTTCCCAGCCATTGCTTCTAAGTGTGTGATCTCGTTTGGCATCTAAAACTTTTTGAGCATTTGTATGAGAAGGATCATCGATTTCCACGACAAGGCGAAACCAATCGCTGCCGTTCAAGGCAGGAATCTCTACAGCAAAGTCAACTCGCCTATCGGCAACAAGAGTTCCCAACTCTTCGGTCGGTCTTGTTAGGCGAACCATTGTGACCATGAGGCGTTGCGGTATTAGGAAAAGGGCAAGGCGTGGGTCAGGACAAGTTTCGTAAAACAAATCGTAAAACTCCTGCTCTGGCGGTGTGCACAGAGAGCGGTAGCAATCTAACAGTGCCTCCGCTTCTTCGTCTCCAAGAAGCAATTCGGCAAAATAACACGCCTTGAGGAGTGCCGTTAAGTCTTGCCTATTGGGTTGCGCCTGAAATATAAGTGCTCCTGCTTCAGTTAATTCCCTCCATCGTAGCAAGCCTACTTTTTGCGCTTGCCGTAGCAAAAACCTTTCCAAAGCCGCGCTGCAAGGGGCTGGGAATCCCCGTTGGGCAATTTTTGCTAAGACTGCCCCTGCAAACTGAGCGTCGTTATCGGCAATACCCGTGATGTCCAAAGTAAACCCACGCCGCAAGCGAACCAACCGCTTTAGGAGCGGGGAATGAAAAGGGGATAGCAAGTTTGATACCGGCGCATCTAAAAGGCGCACCATGCTATCGGCTGCGAACGCCCCGACAGCATAGCGATGGTGCCAGGGGCAGGATTTACTTAACCCATCTACCTTCAACTTCATCTCCCCCCTAACGAATTCTTCACTCACAGTTTCCCTGAGTTTGCCGTTTCCATCCGCCTAAATTGTGTCATCATTGTCACTGGCGTTTCTATTATGCTTGTGCCAAAAACTTTTACAGGTGTTGGCAAAATGAAGTGGGATTGGTTGGTGAGGAGACCGTTGGCGGTGATCGGTGCGGCGTTTTCGGCGGGGGCGTTGCTGGAAGCGGGGTTGCCCGAGGTGAAGGCTGTGCTCGTCATTGCGTTCGTGCTGGCTGCGTTTTCCCTTCTTTGCTCAATCGCTTTCCCTCCGCAACGCCTTTTCTGGGGGACAGTTTGCGCATTGGCGCTCGGTTGCGGCTTAACCCGTTGGCGATTGCCACCTGTCCCACCTGACCTTCAACCGCCTTTTGACGGCATTGTCGCATCTGCCCCGCTATTGACAAAAGATGGGTATCGCTTGCTGCTACAAGTTCGCAATGAGCAAGGGAGCGACGCTTTTGTCCAAATCTCCATCCGCACCGATGAGTTGCCTCAATGGCAAATAGGTGATGTGGTGCGAGTGGAAAAGTTTTGGGGGCGGGCGACAAACTGGCGACGGTTGCGCTTTCAACGCATCTTTTGGCTGGGACGCGCAGAACATGAGGTAATTCGTTGGCTCAACCACCGTCACGATGCCTTTGTCTGGCAGCAAAAGCGAGAACAGTGGCGAAAGTTTGTCTTTGAGCGATGGCAGCGGTCGTTGCCGATGAGGGAGCGAACTGCCACGATGGCAGCCCTTGCCAGCATCGTCTTTGGGATGCGCACCGTCGCCGTCAGCGAAGCCGATGAAGTTGCCTTTACCCGTTCGGGTTTGGCTCACCTGTTCGTCCCATCCGGTTCGCAAGTCACTTTGCTCATGGGTTTGGCGTGGCTGGCGTATCGCACCCTGAACTTGCCCCCGCTCCCGCTACTCCTATTGCTGCTCAGTTTCTATTTGCCCTTAACGCGCGGTGAGCCGAGCATTTTTCGGGCGGTGCTGATGGGGCTTTACGCCTTTGGGGGATGGCAATGGTTCCGCGATGTGGATTGGCACACCGCTCTTTGGCTGAGTTCCGCACTCCTCATCGCATTAGAGCCTGCGATGTTGCACGATGCAGGGTTTCAACTGTCTTACGCTGCTACCTTTGGCTTGATTTACGCCACGCCGTCGCTACTGCGTTGGTTGCGTTGGTTACCAGAGTGGTTGTGGTTCCCGATGGCAGCGACTTTAAGCGCCCAGTTGTTTTTAACGCCTCTGTTGGCGCACTACTTCGGGCGCATCAGTGTCGTTGCGCCCGTCGCTAATTGGTTTGCGTTAATGCCTGCTTCTGCCGCGCTCACATGTGGTTTCGTCGCCGCGTTGCTTTCCCTTGCCGCGCCTTTGCTGGCGATGCCCCTGAGCCTCGCTGCGGGCGAGATAGCAAAATGGGTCGTTGCGACAGCCCATTTGTTCGCGGGTTTTCCTTACGCGGTCATTCATGTCGCACCGCTGACAGGCGTTCAGACCCTACTGCTGTTGATGCTGCTCGTCGGAGTGACGGCTTGGTTAGGGCAAGATAACGCCGCCGCCAATGCGCAGAGCCCTTCCCCAAAACAATGTCTCGGAAGACGCTGTCCCCGCAGCACCGCAGATCGCCGGTAGAGCAACGACCAAAGTTGTCTCATTGCTCCCTAAGGGACAGGATATCACCGCAAGGGACGGTAACACGGACCCAATTGGTCTTGACTGGCGATGCCGCGCGGGTCGTAGACGCATCCCGAAGCAGTATTAGAGCCACAAGGACGCATGTAAGGTTCCTTGCCATGCCACACACCATTGCGGCAACGGTTGATTGTTCAAGTTAAAACCTGTGCATCCGGTCGCCCGCACCTTCATCGCTTTCGTGTGCCCGTCCACGAAATTGACATCGGCAAATTCCGAATGGCGCCCTTGGATCGGGGCTTGGAACAAAGTGAAGCCGCACGGGTTCGCCGCGGTGCCCGTCAAATTGCCGTCCCAATCCATCGTCGTCTCGGCGGGGTTAGCGACTTCCGCTAAGCGAACAGGGGCGACCGCCCATTGCAGCGGCGGGAGATGACCGTTCTCAAACAGGTCAAAGTTCGCCATGTAACTGGCGGCTTGAAAGGCGTTGCACTCGCCGCCGGGCAGTCCCAAGGCTTGGAAGCCGGCGTGGACATCTAAAGCGCGGGGCTCTGACGGGCACTGAAAAATCTGCCGGTTGCGCATGTAAGGCTCCACCGCTGACAGCACGGTGAACGCACACGGTTGCCCTGCTGCGTTGGAAGCAAGGTAGACATTCATCGGGAAAGTTTCGTCGTAGTCCTGCACATATTGCAGCGTGCCTGTCGCCAACTGGCGGGTGTTTGACAGGCAGGAAGCTTGGCGGGCTTTCTCGCGGGCGCGACTGAACACGGGGAACAGGATTGCCGCCAGAATGGCGATGATCGCAATCACCACGAGCAACTCAATGAGGGTGAAACCCCACGCAGCAGTGTGGCGGGCGGCGCCGACGACCGTCCCGTTTTCAAGGCACTGCCACCGACCCAGCCGTTGCCGCATCGGCGTTCACCTCCGAAAGGTTTGCGCGCTTTGCCAAAAATTTAGCCGTGACGGTCTGGGGTGTTAAGGGAACTGGTCGCTATCAAGCGACGGACGGCGGCTTTGAACGCCTCGCCTCGCTGAGCGTAGTTGGCGAACTGGTCAAAACTGGCGCACCCTGGCGACAACAAAACGACATCACCCCGCTGCGCCAGCGCCATCGCTTGTTGCACCGCGTCGTCCATATCGCTGGCGCGCAAAATGGTGGGAACGCCTGCATGGTGGGCGATGTCCATCAGCCGTTCGGCAAATTCGCCGAGGGCGATGAGGGCTTTCACGCGCCCTTTGATGGCTGCCGCAAAGCTGTCCCAACGGCCGCCTTTGTCTCGCCCGCCCGCAATCAGGATGACGGGTGCGGAAAACGCCCGCGTGGCGGCAGCAGCGGCATCGGGTATCGTCGCCGCCGAATCGTTGAAAAACCGCACACCGTTCACTTCGGCGACAAATTCCAACCGATGGGGCACACCTTTAAAGTCGCGCACCGCGTCGGCGATTCGGTCGGGCGCTGCGCCCGCCAACAACGCCGTGCCGACGGCGATGCGCAAGTTGCTTTTGTTGTGCTCGCCAGGCAGCGGAAATTCCACAAGGCGCAGAACTGGGAACTTGCCTTCACCCAAGTTCGCCCAAAGGATGGCGCCGTCGTCGCTGACCCAATGGGTGCAATAGACGCAACTTGCCATCACCTCCTTGCCGCACCACAAAATCCGGGTTCTGACTTTGCCCGCCATCCAACGGCTGCCGGCATCGTCAGCGTTGAGCACCGCCCAATCGTCGCCGTAGCGCTGATGGGCAAACAGTTTCGCCTTAGCGTTCCAGTATTCGTCCACGCTTTGGTGCCAATCCAAGTGGTCTACGGACAGCATCGTTAAGGCAGCGATGGCGGGGCGAAAAGTATGGCAAGTAGCGAGTTGAAAACTGCTGACTTCCACGACGAAGTGTGTGGCGCCCTTGTGCTCGTCGGCGCAACAGACCAACGGCACCCCGACATTGCCTGCCAACACGGTCGGCAGCCCAGACGCTTGCAGCATGGCAGCCGTCAAATAGGCTGTCGTCGTTTTGCCCTTCGTGCCCGTGATGGCGATGAGGTGGAAGGTGCCCTCGCCCCGCTCGCACATCAATAACCGATAGCCCAGTTCCACTTCGCTCCAGAGTTCCGTGCCCGCTTGCACGAGGGCTTGAATGTCGGGGCGATGGACGCAAATGCCGGGGCTGATGATGGCGAGGGGCAAGCGCCATTGCCGCAGGCGCTCAAACGCGCCGGCGCCGAGCACCAATTCAACGCCTTGTTCTGCCAAGTGACGAACGCGCTCCCGCGCCGATAGGGCGTCCAACGGTTTTTCGTCGGCGGCGATGACTTGAACGCCCCGTCGCAACAAGGCTTCAGCCGTAGCGCACCCTGAAAGTCCCAAGCCCAAGACGGCAACCGTTGACGGCAAGGGCATGCAGGCGTCACCCCGTCAAAAAAGTTTGGTGCGCTTTCCCTCGGAAGGGACGAAAATTTGTGCCAAAATTGTGGCGGTCCATCTCGCCGCCTTTGGGAGCGACGCACTTTTTATCCAAAGTCTCACGCGCGTGAGAGGGCGACAGGTCGCCAGTTGTGTCACATCCCAATCTGACGCGCCGTTAAGGAGCGACGGAACGCATGGGGCGTTCACTCATCCGTTGTGCGGTCGTTTCGCTGGGTTGTCCCAAAAACTTGGTGGACAGTGAGCGGATGCTCGGCTGGTTGGCGGAAAGAGGGTTTGCGTTGACGCCCGATGTGGAAAGCGCCGAGGTCATCATCGTCAATACCTGCGGCTTTCTGCAAGCGGCGGTCAACGAGTCGTTGGCACATTTGCGCCGCTTAGCGCGGCTCAAGCGCACGGGCAATTGTCGCATGTTGATTGCCGCAGGGTGCCTCGTCTCGCGCTTTCCTGAATTGGTGCGCCGGCGCGTGCCTGAAGTGGATGCGTGTTTGGGTGTTTTGGAATTGGACCGCATCGCCGAAGTCGTCGCTCAAAAATTGGGCGTTCGGTTGCGGCGTCAAGCGGTGCTGGCAGAGCCCCCCTACGCGCCCCGAATCGTCAGCACGCCCCACTGGTATGCCTACCTGAAAATCGCCGAAGGCTGCGACCGCACTTGCACCTTTTGCGCTATCCCCGCCATTCGCGGTAGGCAACGCAGTCGCCCGATGGACGAACTGGAAGCAGAAGCCCACGCGTTGGTGGAACAGGGCGTGCGGGAGTTGATTTTGATTGCCCAAGACACGACCCGCTACGGCGTGGACTTGTATGGCAAACCGATGTTGCCTGAATTGGTGCGCCGCCTCGCGCACCTTGACGGGATCAAATGGCTGCGGTTGCTTTACTGCTACCCGACAGCGGTATCCGACCGCTTGATAGCGGCGATGGCGGAAAGCGAGTCTGTCGCCCGCTACATTGACATCCCATTGCAACACAGTCATCCCGACATCCTGCGGGCGATGCAACGGGGCGGCGATGCGGAGTTTTACGCCCGTTTGATTGAACGCTTAAGGGCAGCGATGCCTGACATCGCGATCCGCACGACTTTCATCGTCGGCTTTCCCGGCGAGACAGAGCGGCATTTTGAGCACCTGTCGGAGTTTGTGCGGGCGATGCGATTTGACCGTTTGGGGGTGTTCGTCTTTTCGCCCGAAAGCGGGACGCCCGCTGCCCAGATGCCCCATCAGGTGCCGCGCGAAATCGCTGAGGAACGCCGCAGCCGGCTGCTAACTTTGCAGCAAGAGATTGCGCGCCAGCGTAACGAGCGGTTTGTCGGGCGGGAGTTGGAAGTCGTTTTAGAGCGGTTTGACCGCCGCCACCACCGCTACGAAGCGCGGTCGCAATATGAAGCGCCTGAAATTGACGGGACGGTTTTCGTCGCCTCCCGTGCCCCGAGGGACGGGCAACTGGGGGCGTTCGTGCGGGTGACAGTGGTCAAGGCAGACATTTACGATTTGCACGCCGTCTTAGCAGAGACCGCCGGCGAAAGGGGGCAAGCCAATGGCAGAAGGTTTGAACGCGTGGCAGGCAGCGGGGTTTGACCCCGAGGCGGAGCGACGGGAGCGGGCGAAACTGTTGGTCATTCATCAGGCGGCGCAAGTCCTGTGGCGACAACCGACACCCATTCGCACGACGGAGTTGACCCAATTGGACGGAACGACACTGTTTTTGGGTTTGGTGCGCCGCATCCTGCGGGAATGCGAGCATTTCGTTTTGTTGGGACGCCGATGGGATTTTCGTTGGCGGCAAGAGGCGTCAATCGCTCCCTTGGGCGGTTTGGTGACGAGCATTTTGCGGCTCAAAGGCACCCCCACAACCGTGACCGAAGTGGCGGAATTGCTTGCCCCGCTGCGGGGGCAACCCGCCGACCAAATAGCCGAACGCGTTGCCCTCTTCGTGCGATCTCGGTTGGGACAAACTTTTTTTGCCCTTGACGATGAGCGGTTCGGGCTGACCGACTGGCTGCCCGATGTGGAAGGGGCAACGGTGGAGGAGGCAAAGGAGCGGGAATTTTGGCAGCGTGAGGCGTTCGCCGATTGGTTGCTGACCCTTGTGCCGACATCTATCACGGACGCCGTTGAAGCGACGGTCGCTATGCTGGACGCAGCGGCGATGCCGTTGAGCCACCGCGAACTCCTGTTTGCGCTTTGGGCGAACAGTGCGGAACGGTGGGACAGTGTCGCTGTGCTGGGGCAAATTTTGGAAGCGGCGGCGGTGCGCAAGATGGCGTTAGGTTACTGCGCCACAGACGCAAGTTGGACAGCGGCATTGAAGGCGTTGATAGAGCAATCGGACGAGTTGCAAGCGAACGCGATGCAACGGGCTCGGCATGGGGATGTGAGCCGCATATTGGCGGCGCCACCGTCGCCGAAAGAACCGACCGTGCGGCTTAGCCAAGAAGACGCCGACGAAATTGTCCAATGGCTGGCGGAGCAACCGCACCCTGTTGCGTTGGAACGCGTGGTAGAGCAGGTGCTGGAAGTTTTGCCGTTAGACCCCGATTACGCTCCGACGCTGCGGGCGGTGGACAAACTGCTGCGGTCTGACCCGCGTTTTGCTGCGTTTGGGACGCACTGTTGGTGGTTAGCGGACAAAACGCCGACAGGCGTGCACGAAGTTCCATCCGTGTTGGTTCCGCCTCCCGTTCCTGCGCCCCCTGCTAATTTGGCGGGACAATTTGATTTGGTGTTGCCGGTGGACGCATTGGACGAAGATTTGCGCCAGTTCATCCAAGACCCTGCTTACGAGGAAGTGGGCGAACGGGACGATGTGATTGTGCCGTCCGAACGCAAACCGACCAAACGGCTGGATATCGCCGTCACTTACCCGCACCTGTTAGCGGGAACGCTCAAAATCCGTCGCATTGACGAGGGGTTTTTTGCGCCGGAGCCGCCGCTGCAATTCCTGTTGGCAACCGATGAAACGCAAGTGGAAGTGCCCTTGTGGGTCAACTTATCGTTGGGGCTTTTGTTCGGCTTGCGGGAGTGGTATCAACGACACCCAATCGGTGTCGGCGGGATCGTGCGGTTGGAGCGGGCAAAAAGCGGTCAGGTGCAGTTGCGCTGGACGAACCGTTACGACCGCTGGTTACACATCCCCCCTTCCCGTTTAGATGAACTGTGCCAGTTCGCCGCACACGAAACGATCCGCCAAGCGCCTTTGGTCGTCCTGTTGCAATCGCTGTTGACGCAGCACCCGCAAGGCGTGCATTTTTTGCGGCTGTGGTCGGAGTTGAATGTGTTGCGCCGAACGACCAAACGGGTGCTGGCGTCGCTGCTTTGCGCCTACCCGATGTTCACCCGCGTCCCACACCAACCCGGTTTTTGGACGATGGACTTTAACAAAATCGGCGAAGGCGTGCGGGACGACAAACGGGTTTACTTGCAACAGAGCGCCGCTACTTCTTGACTTTCAGCCACAACTGCCACGCCCCTGTTTCGTCCCAACCGAGGGCGCAAAGGGTGTGCCCGTCCGCTGTCAAAAAACGGGGCAAGGTGTGGAGCGCCGCTTCGCAATCAAACCGCACCGCCATCGTGCTACCAGCGGCGCGGTTTTTCAACGCCGAACGGACGGCGAGGGTGACAAACGGTTCCACTTCACCCGTCAAGTCCAGCACGGCGCTGTCCTGCGGCAGTTCGGTCAAAATGCCCGACAGGGGCGGCTGCAGCAGCACGAAGGTCGGCAACTCGGTGAACCCTTTTCCTTCGCCCTCAAACAAGTGACTTCGCACCCGCACCTGTCGTCCATTGTAGACGGCGACGATGACCGTCAGGTAGTTCACCCACGCGAAGGCGGCATCAGTCGGCGACGGGTAAGGTGGAACATCGGGGTGCGAGTGGAAAAAGCCGATGACGCTCAACCTGTCTTGCGCTGCCTCTCGTTCCACCCGTAAAAAGTCGCGCGGGTCAATTTGAAAGCGGTCGCGCTGGCGTTCAGGGTGTGTGTTAGGGACAGGAACGCTACGGGCGACAAACCATGCGCCACCGACTTTCTCGCCCAGCAAAATCCCGCAACCTTCCTGCGGGTAAACGGTGCGGCAATGGGTAACCATCGCCTCGCGAGCGGTGGGTGCAAACCAAACTGCCATCTTGCTCCCTCGCTTCCGTGCCGTTGCGGCATTTTTGTTTTGGGCGGGGCGCAGCGTTATGCGCCTTTTGCTTCTCCGCCTTAAAGGTTGGGCAAGCAAGGTGAAGTGTTGGCGTCCCAGACCCGCGTGCTCAAGTAACGGTCGCCGCTGTCAGGAAAGACGGTGACGATAACGCCCTCCCGCAGCCGCTTCGCCACCTCAATCACGCCCACCAATGCCGCCCCCGACGATTGACCGACCAGTAGCCCACACTCACGGGCAAGCCAACGGACAGCTTCGTAGGCGTCCTCGGTGCGGACAGAGATCTTGGCGTCGTGAAAATCTGGGTCGTAGATTCCGGGTTTGATGGCAGTCGGCATGTGCTTGAGCCCTTCAATGCCGTGAAAACCTGAGTCAGGCTCAACGGCGACGATTTGAATGTCGGGGTTGAATTCGCGCAATCGCCGTCCCGTGCCCATCAGCGTGCCGCTGGTGCCGATGCCCGCGACGAAATGGGTGACGCGCCCGTGCGTTTGCTCCCAGACTTCTACGCCTGTTGTCTCATAGTGGGCTTGCGGGTTGGCAGGGTTGTTGTATTGGTCAGGCATAAAGTAGGCGTCCGGGTTCTCCTCATAGATGCGCCGCGCCAACTCAATGGCGCCGTCCGAGCCCTTCAGCGGGTCGGAATAAATGACTTCTGCTCCGTAAGCCGCCAAGATGCGTTTGCGTTCGGCGCTGGCGTTGGCGGGCACGACCAACTTGACCCGGTAACCTTTGACGGCGCCGATGAGGGCGTAAGCGATACCCGTGTTGCCTGAAGTGCTGTCCAAAATCGTTTTGTCAGGCGTCAGCAAACCCCGGCGCTCACCGTCCAACACCATCCACAGAGCGGGACGGTCTTTGACCGAACCGCCGGGGTTGAACCATTCGGCTTTGGCATAAATTTCCACCCGTCGGTTGCCCAACATCTCTTCCACCTTAACCAACCGTAGCAGCGGCGTGTTGCCGATCAAATCTAACGGGTTGTCCGTGGTCACCAGCGGGCGGGGCAAATGAATCCCGCCGTGGGCGACGATGACACCTGGTCCGAACTGTATCGGTTGGCTAGATTGCCAATTGGCAGCCATCGCGTTGACCTCCGTTTGCGTCGCCGGCATCCGACCCTTTTTAACGCCCGCGCGTAAGGCAAAGTTACTTTGCAGCCTGTTTGTCACTGCCGACTGAGGCGGAACCGTGCTTGAAATTGCGGCACAGAGAGAGCAAAAGGGACGCAAAAGTGCTGTGCCAAGACCGCCAAGATTATGGGATGGATGCGTTGATGCGTAAAGTTGCCCTACGCCATAGACAAAATAAAAGCGCCCACATCCATTGAGTGGGCGCTATCAAGCGGATGGGGTCAGAAAGACAGCCGCAAACAGTAACCGTCACGACCCGGAAACGGCTTGCTTCAACTGTTTTGCGGGGCGGAAGACAGGAACGCGACTCGCCGGCTTGCGCATCGTTTCACCCGTGCGGGGATTGCGCACTACGCGTGCCGGGCGCTGCCGCACGGCGAACCGACCAAACCCTGTGATGTTGACCGGCTCGGTGTTGCGTTTTTTAGAGAGAGTTTCCGTGATGACACCGAACAAAGTGTCCACAACCTGCAGGACTTGCTTGCGGGTCAGACCCGTCCGTTCCGCCACTTTAGACACCAACTGCGCTTTCGTCATACCACAACCACCTCCTTAAGGGTTCGTAACAGCCACAATTATTTTGACAACGGGTGATTGCAGTGACAACACGGTGTCAAGGTTTCCGTTCGTGGCTGGGACGCACCACCCACCGCATGGGCGTGCCGTGCCAATCAAAAATTGTCCGCAGCCGTTGTTCCAAAAACCGAAGGTAGTGCTCCGGCATTAAAGCGGGGTCGTTGACAAACAACGCAAAGGTCGGCGGTGTTACCTCTACCTGCGCTGCATAGTAGACCTTGACCTGCCGCCCTTTGACTGACGGCGGCGGATGTTCGCCGATGACCTGACGCAAAGTCCGGTTGAGCACGCCTGTCGTGATGCGCCGCCGGCTTTGCTGGTAGCACCACAGAACCTTTTCCAGCACCTCCGTCACATTCCATCCTTGCGTCGCTGAGGTGTAAATGACGGGGGCGTAAGACAAGAACCACAGTTCGCCCCGCAGAAACTCGGCGAAATCCTTTTGCAGCAGTTTTTCGCGGCGCCGCAGTTGAGCGGGTGTGGCGCTTTGCTCATCTAACTTTTCGCGCACTACATCCCACTTGTTGACGACGAGCACCGTCGGCTTGCCCTGTTCGTGGGCGTAACCGCCGATGCGGGCGTCTTGACGCGTCACACCTTCCATGCCGTCAATGACTAACACGGCGACATCGCAGCGGTCAATTGCCCCAAACGCCCGCACGACGGCGTAGTATTCCAGCGGCGCCTTGATTTGCGCTTTGCGCCGAATGCCCGCCGTGTCAATCAGGATGAATTTGTGCCCTCGCCATTCAAAGGGCGTGTCAATGGCGTCGCGGGTCGTGCCTGGAATGGGGCTGACGATGACCCGCTCTTCGCCCAGCAAGGCGTTGAGCAGCGCTGACTTGCCGACATTGGGGCGTCCGACGATGGCAACCTTGACGGCGTCAGTCCATTCAGGCGGCAGCGTCTCATCTGGCGGCGGTGGGGGCAAGGCGGCAACGATGGCGGCTTTCAACCTGTCCACATTGCGCCCGTGCAACGCCGAGATGGGTATCGGTTCCCCCAACCGCAACTCCCAAAAGTCCGCCACCGGCGTGTGCGGTTCGTCCACCTTGTTGGCAGCGAACACGATGGGCTTGCCCGATTTGCGGAGCATCTCGGCGATTTCCCCGTCGGTGCGGCTGGGTCCTTCCCGTCCATCCACCAGAAACACGATGACATCGGCTTGCGCAAGGGCGATGCGCACTTGGTCAACGACCCGTGCCATCAGTGTGTCTTCCAGCGATGGGTCGATGCCGCCCGTGTCAAACAAAATCACCCGCCGCCCTGACAACTCCACTTCCGCCGCGATGCGGTCACGGGTCACACCCGGCGTCTCGTCCACGATGGCGATGCGCTTGCCGACCAAACGGTTGAACAGCGCCGATTTACCGACATTGGGCTTCCCGACGATTGCGACGACGGGCTTCGGCATTTTCCCAATTCACCGCCCAAGATTTTGGCAACATCGTGCTCCTGACCCGCTAAACACCCCGCACCCACCACAAAGCGCTGCCGCCCGGCTCGGAGATAGTGAGGGTCACACCGTCGCGCAACAAATGTTCGCCCGTTTGCGTTAGCGTTTCACCGGTGTCGGCGTTGTGCAGTTCGTAACGCTTTGCGAGGTCAAGCCCTTTTAAGCGGACGGTGAAGCGTTCTTGCGGCGATTGATCCCGAAACGCCAAAACGGCGCCGCTGTCGCTTGTGGGGTCGTGAAATTGCCACACCGTCCATGCGCGCAGCGATTGGGCTTGCGGCGTTAGTGTAAAACGGCGCTGCAGCACAAACGGGCGCAGACGCTTGTATTCGGCGATGTGCCGTCGCGCTCGTTCCCGCGTCGCAGCGTCCCATTCCGCTAGGCGGGCTGAGAGACCGAAAGCGCCACCCATACGGCTGCGAAATTCTGCGGCGCTTGTGCCGTCATGCACGACCCATGTGTTCAAGTAGCGGGACGGCAGCGCAAACCAGGCGCCTGTCAAGTGAAACCGCACATTGGCTGCCTGATGGGTGAAATCGCTCAGCCAATAGGTGTGCACAAAACGCACGATGCCAAAGTCAATCCGATGACCGCCGCTGGCGCAGCCTTCTATGACCAAGTGCGGAAATTTTGTGCGCAAAAATGCTTTGACGGCGTAAACGCCGAGGGTGTGAGCGTAAGTGCCGTCGCCGTCTTGGTGCCCGTGCGTCGGGTCGTTACAACCCAGCCCGTAGGCAATGTTGTAATCCCACTTGAGCCAATCCACATCGTAAGCGGCGACGAGATGCGTCAACCGCTCTTTGCACCACGCCACCACTTGCGGGTTGCCGAAGCACAAATGCCCGTAACGCCCACCCCCGATGACCTTGCCGTCCCGTTTGGCGAACCAATCGGGATGTTGTTTTGCCAGTTCGGTTTGCAAGTCAACGCGTTCAGGCTCCACCCACAGCCCAAACTTCATGCCTTTGCGGTGCACATAGTCGGCAAAGGCTTTCAAGCCGTTGGGAAACTTGCCCCGATGCTCTGTCCAGTTACCCAAGCCGTGCCCGAAATCGCCTGCGTCGCAACCGTCATACCAACCCGCGTCCACGACGAACACTTCGCACCCCAACTCAGCGGCGATGTCCACTTCACGCATCAGCGTCGCTTCGTCAATGTGGGTCGTCCAACCGAACCACGAATTGAACTGCACCCAAGGAAAGTCGGGCGGTGAGGGCGGGCACCAAAAACGCCGCAAAAATTCGTGCCACTGCCGACCTGCATCGTCCAAGTCGCCGGCAAAGGGCAGAAGGAGCGCCGACGGCGACTGCAGTTCGGACAGTGGGGCGAGCCGATGCGTCACTTCCGTTACACCCAAGCGCGCGACGAGCGTGTCGCCTTTTCGGGTTATCGTTCCACGCCATCGCCCGCTCCACGCCAACCCGCCGATCAACCCTCCCGTCACGACGCCGTCGTCCCTTTCCGCCAGAGCAAACCAAGCGATGTCTTTTTGCGAAGAGCGTCCTGCACTCCCGCATTCAATTTGCACCGTCGTATCATCGTGCAACGCGTGCTCGGAAAGGGTGAACCCGCTGGGCGGAAACTTTTCGTCGTAATGCCCACCTGTCAGCGTGAACACGGTCAAGGGACGATCGCAATGGAGCGTCAGCAGCAGCGGGTCTAAACCGCTAACGGTCACAGGTTCGTCGCCCTCGTTGCGGAGCGTAAAGCCTGTTTCCAGCGCTGCCGTGCCGTCAAACGCCCGTAGGGTCACGAGGGCGATGAGGTTTAAGCGCTCATGGCGCAAGCGGAAACGCACGGTCAAAATACCGTCGCCCGTTTCGGGCTCTGCGCCGTCAAACACGAGAGCGCCCGCATCGTTGGTGGGTTGCAGCGAAGTGACGGGCACACCGTTAAGCGTCGTGGCGAAGGCGAACAGTGGTGCGGGCGTTTTGACCCACTGCCTTTTTGTCCGTTCATCGCGCCACTCCAGCACCACCGCTTGCCGCCGTCCCGTGACACCCAGCGTCAGCGTGAACGCGGGCGAACACAAGCGGAACCGGCGCCGGTGTTCGTCCGCTTCCCAAACGAGATCGCCGACCGCAATGCGCCCCGACATCGCCGTCACCGTCGTCTATTGTGACGCGGTCGTTCAAAGCCCCATCCGCCTGCACGGTGCTGTCATGTCACGGAACCTGAACGCTAAAATCTTAACTGCCAAATCCGCCGCACGAACCGTGGGGATGAGCGATGGACGCCCTTGTTTTGTTTGAAGACGGCAAGTGGGTTAATTTCAAGCCGTTGACTTGGACGCGTCCCGTGTGCCTGCTGCGGACGGGCATCTTTGCGCTATGGGAAAAAGTCGTGCAGGCGCTTCGGCAGGCGGGTGCGGAGGGGTTTGAAACGCACATCCACACGCGAAGTTACCTTGCGCCGACTTTACGCCACTGTTTGAAAAGTAAAGGCGTGTTCGTCAACGAGTTGGAGCGGCTGGACGGCAAAAGCGTGCTGTTCGTTAACGGGCGGCTGCTGGTCACCCCCGAACTGGCGCAACGGGTGCATGCCGTTGAAAAAGGCGCCGCTTACACACAAGGCAACGAGTTGGTGGCGGCGTATTTGAGCGAAGCAGCGGCGGCGAAAGTTTTGCCGACTTTGAGCGACGGTGAACCGTTGACCGATGCCGACTTTCAATCGCTCTTGGAGGCTGCGACGACGCGCGTGGAAGTGTCTGACGCCGTCTTGCTCCGCTACCCTTGGCAACTCATTGACCACAACGCCGAACTGATTGCCGCCGAGTTTGCGTCGGCGACAGCGGGCAAAGGGAGCGAGGGCAAATTGGAGCAAGGTGCTGTCATTTACGGCGGCGATGCGTCCCGTGTCTATTTGGGCAAGGGCGCAGTCGTCCATCCGACCGTCGTTTTGGATGTCACGCACGGACCGATTTACATCGGCGACAACACCGTCGTCTACCCGCCGACCCGCATTGAGGGACCCGCTTACATCGGCAGGGGCACATGGATCGTCGGCGGCAAAATCCGCGAAGGCAGCAACATCGGCGATGTCTGTCGCGTCGGCGGCGAGGTGGAAGAGAGCATCCTGCACGGCTACAGCAACAAGTATCACGACGGCTTTTTGGGGCACGCGTATGTCGGCGAGTGGGTCAACTTAGGCGCGCTGACGACCAACAGCGACCTAAAAGACACCTACGGCAGCGTCCGCGTCACCGTTGAAGGTGAAGGCAAAGTGGACGCGGGCACGAAGGTCGGCTGCTTCATCGGCGACCATGTGAAAACGTCCATCGGCACGCTGATTTGCACGGGCAAACGCATCGGCGTCTTCAGCCACCTGCACGGCTTTGTAGTGGACGATGTGCCCAGTTTCACGATTTGGGCGAAAAGCATCGGCGGGCAAGGTGATGCCGTTGAATTGCTGCTGGAAAGCGCGCTGGAAACTCACCGGCGCGTTCTGGCGCGCCGCAAGGTTGAAGCGACGCCCGAAGAAGCGGAACTCATCCGCACGCTGTTTGAGTTGACCCGTGAAGAGCGCCAGAAAGCCGGCGTGCGGCAAGGGCGCCCAAACTTTTGAACTGCCCACACATGTGCAGCACGCAACTTCCAAAAGGGCTGCAAAGGAAGGGGCACAAAGGATGGCGCCGCCGATTCGCGTGGAAGTGTGGCGAGGACGCATCGCAGAAGCGGTGCACCTCATCCACGCTGTCGCGCTGGACGAAAACGGGCAAACGGTCGCTGCCTTTGGCGACGCCGACTGGGTCACTTATTGGCGCAGCACAGCAAAACCCTTTCAAGCCATCGCCGTCGTGGCGACGGGCGCCGCCGATGCTTTCGGGTTGACGCTGAGGGAGTTAGCAATTGCGTGCGGCTCTCATGCAGGCAGCGCAGAGCATGTCACCGTCGTGCAAGGGATGCTCGCCAAAGGGGGCTTGACCGCTGCCTATTTGCAAAACGGCACGCACGAGCCGTTCGATGCGGCGGAGCGGGAGCGGCTCATCCGCGACGGACAAACACCGTCGCCGTTGCACGGCAACTGTTCAGGGAAACACGCCGCTATGTTGCTTGCTGCCAAACACATCGGCGCCCCGTTGCACAGTTACTGCGACCCCAACCATCCCGTTCAGCAACTTATCGCACAAGCATTGGTGGCAGCGACCGATGACCCCCAGTTGCCGATGACCGTGATATCGGACGGTTGCGGTGCGCCGATTTGGGCGTCACCGCTGCGGGCGATTGCTTTGGCGTTCCATCGCTTCGTAACAGGCAAGTTTGCCTTTGGCGAAGCGGCGCAGCGCTTGGCTACAGCGATGGCGCAACACCCTGACATGGTGGCGGGCAAAGGGCATTGGAACACCCGCATCATGGAAGCGACCGGCGGCAAATATGTCGGCAAAGGCGGTGCAGAAGGTTTATTTGCGGGCGCGTTTCAAGATGGGCGCAGCATCGCCGTCAAGGTGCAGGATGGCAACCATCGGGCGACCCCTGTCGCCGTCGTCGCATTGCTGCGCCATTTGAGTTGGCTGACGGATGACGCAATGCGAGCGCTCAGCGATTACGCTGAACCGCCCGTCAAGACCTTGCACGGTGAAGTGGTCGGACGCTTGCGGGCATTTGTCCCATAAGCCCTCAGCCGATACGCGTCGCCCCCAAGGTACTGCGACACAAACGGTTTTGCCGGCTCGCTGAGGCGCATGAGCAATAAACTCCTCCGCACGCGCAGGGAACGGCGGAATTGAGTGAGGCATCCTTTTCGTGGGGTGAGTGCGATGAGCCGTCGCTTCAGCCTGTCCGTGCAAGGGATGCACTGTGCTTCTTGCGCTGAAACCGTCGCCGACGCCCTGAAAAGCGTCAAGGGCGTGCGGGATGCGTCTGTCAACATCGCGACGGAGCGGGCGTTAGTGGAAGTGGACGACGGCGTTGACTTTCGCGCGATGGTGGACGCCGTTGAACGAGCAGGTTACCGCCTTGTGACTCACACCGCTACTTTTGCGCTCAACGCACCGCTAAACGACACCGCTATTCAAGCGTTACGCGCCGTCGCCGGCATTATCGCCGTTGAACCCGCATCGGCGCCCGCACCGGCAGTCATCGTGCGTTACCTTGACGGTGTGACGAGCCGCCACGCATTGCAGCGACAATTGCAGGCGTTGGGTTATGTCGCGCAATTTGTGGAAGGGTTATCAGCGGAACAGGCAACGGCTGACGAAGCCCAAGCGGCGTGGGCGCGGGCATGGGTCGGGTTGGCGCTGTCGCTGGTCATCATGGGCTTGACGATGTTGCCGCCATTGGTCCGTCAACCGTGGGCGCAATGGGCGGCTGGCGGGTTGACGACTTTCGTCGTCTTGTGGGTCGGCACACCCTTTTTGCGGCGCGCTATGGCAGCGGCGTTGCGCCGCACCGCCACGATGGACACGCTCGTCAGCATCGGGGCGATCTCCGCTTACGGCTACAGCCTTTGGGCGCTTATCGCTCAAAGCCATGGGCACAGTCAGCACCTCTACTTTGACGGCGCTGCCTTCATCCTTTCCGCCGTCAGTTTGGGCAAAGGGTTGGAAGCGCGGGCGCGCACCATCGCGACCGCTGCGCTGCGCAAGTTGACGGGTTTGCTGCCGTCCGCTGTGACAGTTGTGCGCGACGGTAAAGAGCAAACGATACCGTTGGATGCCGTGCAAATCGGCGACATCGTGGTAGTGCGGACAGGTGAACGCGTGCCCGTTGACGGCGTCGTCGTGGCAGGCAAAGGGAGCGTGGACGAAAGTTTGTTGACGGGCGAAAGCGTGCCTGTCGTCAAAGATGAAGGCGATGAAGTGGTGAGCGGCAGTTTGTGCGTGGATGGTTTTCTGAAAGTGGAAGCATTGCGGGTCGGTGAAAGCACTTTCGTTGAGCAAATGGCACGCCTGATGAACGAAGCGCAAGCGACAAAGCCGGCGATGCAGCGCCTTGCCGACCGAGTGGCGGCGGTGTTTGTGCCGGGCGTGCTGGCGTTGGCGGCGGTAACTTTCGCCGGTTGGATGCTCCTCAGCGGTGACGCCACTAAAGCCTTTACCGCTGCCGTCGCTGTGACGGTGATTGCGTGTCCGTGCGCAATGGGTTTGGCGACGCCGACCGCCATCGCCGTCGCGCTAGGACGGTTGGCGCAAAGGGGCATTTTGGTGCGCAACGCCGAAGCGATGGAAACCGCCGCCGCCATCACCACTGTCGTCCTTGACAAAACGGGCACGGCTACCGAAGGGCAGATGAAAGTCGTTGCCGTTTGGGTCGGCGAGGCGTTTGACGGCGACGCCAACGAACTGCTGCGCTGGGCGGCGTCTGCCGAGCAAGGGTCACTGCACCCCATCGCCCGCGCCATCCTGCAAGCGGCAAAGGAGCGCAATTTGGCGCTGCCAGCGCCGACGGAAATCCGCACGGAAGTCGGTGTCGGCGTGCGGGCGAAATTTGCGGCACCTGTCGCCGTCGCATCCGTTAGCGGGCGCCATTTGACCGTTGCGCCTGCAAACGCCGTCGCTGAAGTGTTTGTCGGCGCGGTGGACGCAGAGCAGTTGCCTGCCGATGCACCTGTCGCTACATGGCTGGACAACGGTTGGAATATCGTCGGTGTGTGGGTCAACGGGGTATTGGCAGGTTGCATCGCGCTCACCGATGCGTTGCGTCCCGACGCGGTGGAAGCCGTTCAGCAGTTGAAGGCGATGGGCATCAAGGTGCTAATGGCGACGGGCGATAAACCGCAAGCGGCGATGCGGGTCGCCCGACAACTGGGCTGCGACGATGTGTTGGCACTAGCGACACCCCAGCGGAAAGCGCAATGGGTGCGAGAGTTGCAGGAGCAAGGCGAACGCGTGCTGATGGTCGGTGACGGCATTAACGACGCCGTCGCGTTGGCGCAAGCGGACATCGGTGTCGCCATCGCGACAGGCACGGATTTGGCGGCTCAAGCGGCGGATGTGCTGTTGGTGGCGGAGCGGTTGACGGTTTTGGTGGAATTTTTGCGGTTGGCGCGCCGCACCAAACGGGTCATGGTGCAAAACCTGTTTTGGGCGTTTGCCTACAATATGGCAGCGTTACCGTTGGCGGCGTTGGGCAAACTCAACCCAATGATTGCAGCGGTAGCGATGGCGCTCAGCTCCGTCACGGTCGTCGGCAACGCGTTGCGGTTGCGGCGTTGACGGCGACAATTTTTGCGGGTGATGGTGCGATGACAGACCGGCAGGCGTTGCTGCGGCAGTTGCCCGCTGTCCACGAGGTATTGGAGACGGAAGCGGCGCAGCAGCTGCTGAAGGAAGTCCCGCGCCCGTTGGTGACGGAAGCCATCCGACGCGCGCTGGACAAAGCGCGCCAGCAAATTTTGCGCGGCGACGGCACGATAGCGGTGCCGACGGCAGTAGAAGTGGCGCGACGGGCGCAAACGGTGTTGTGGCAGGAAGTCGTCCCGTTGATGCCCCGTGTCATCAACGCGACAGGCATCATCGTTCACACGGGGTTGGGGCGGTCGCTCCTTTCGCCCCACGCTGTGCAGCGGCTGGTGGAAGCCGCCACGCGCCCGTGCGCGTTGGAAGTGGACGAAGTCACGGGCGAACGGAGTTTCCGCGACTTGCGGGTAGAAAAACTGCTCTGCCTGCTAACAGGCGCAGAAGCGGCGACGGTCGTCAACAACAACGCCGCCGCCGTTTTGCTCATCTTGAACACACTGGCGGAAGGGCGCGAAGTAATCGTCTCGCGGGGTGAGTTGGTGGAAATCGGCGGCAGTTTTCGCATCCCTGAAATTTTGCGCAAGAGCGGCGCCGCGCTGGTGGAGGTCGGCACGACCAACAAGACGCGGCTAAGCGACTACGAGCGCGCCATCAACGAGCGGACGGCGTTGTTGCTGAAAGTGCACCAGAGCAACTTTCGCATCGTCGGCTTCACCGAGCAAGTGACACTGCGCCAGTTGGTCGCGTTAGGGCGCAAACATAACCTACCCGTCGTGGAGGATTTGGGCAGCGGCGCGCTGGCGGATGTCAGCCGCGCCGGCATTGAAAAGGAGCCGCTGGTGCAAGAGAGCGTGGCAGCGGGTGCCGATTTGGTCAGTTTCAGCGGTGACAAGTTGCTAGGCGGACCGCAAGCGGGCATCGTCGTCGGGCGCAAGGATTTGATCGCCCAACTGCGGCACAACCCGCTGTATCGTGCCTTCCGGTGCGATAAGTTGACCTTTGCGGCGTTGGAAGCGACTTTGCTGAGTTACTTTGACGCCGAGCGGGCGTGGCGGGAAATCCCCACGCTCCAGCAAATTGCCTTGAGCCCGCAGGAGGTCAAGCGGCGGGCGCAAAAGGTGGCGCGTCGGTTGCGCCGTTTAGGTGTGCCCGCGACAGCCGTCAGCGTGCGTCCGTCGGTGTCGCAGGTCGGGGGCGGGGCGTTGCCCGACCAGTTTTTGCCGACTTGGTGCGTCGTCGTCGCGCCGCCTAACGGCGACAGCGCCGACGCTTTCGCCCAACGGTTGCGGTTGGGGAGTCCGTCTGTCTTCTGCCGCATCCAAAAGGATGCCCTTTGGTTTGATTTGCGGACGGTGCTGCCAGACGAACTCGGGGAGCTAGCGGGGTGCATCGTGGCGGCGTGGGTTAAGGAATGACAAGGCATCGCCCGATTAGCGATATAGGAGTTATGGCGGACAGTGTGGAGGGTGCCGCACGCAGTGGCGCAAAAGCGCCATAATGGTGCTGGCGCTGCCGCGCCAGGGAGTGGGGTTGCAATGCAACTGGGGTTAGTCACCTACAACATCGCCAAAGATTGGGACTTGGAAACGCTCCTCCAAGTCTGTGAGACAGTGGGGTTGGACGGCGTGGAACTGCGGACGACCCACCGGCACGGTGTGGAACCGAGTTTGTCGGCGCAGGAGCGATCAAAAGTGCGCCAGCGGTTTGAGCGGACGACGGTGAAACTTGTGGGGTTGGGCACGACTTGCGAGTTCCATTCGCCTGACCCCCGAGAAGTGCGGCGCAACATTGAGACGGCAAAGCAGTTTGTCATTTTGGCGCACGATGTCGGGGCGCTGGGCGTGAAGGTGCGCCCCAACGCGTTGCCCGAGGGTGTGCCCAAAGACCGCACCGTCCGCCAAATCGGCACCGCGCTGAAGGAACTGGGCGATTTTGCGACCGGCTTTGGCATTGAAATTTGGCTGGAAGTGCATGGACGAGGCACCAGCGATTTAAGCGTCATCCGCGCCATCATGGAAGCCACCGATCACCCACAGGTCGGAGTCTGTTGGAACTCCAACCGCGACGATGTCGTAGCCGGTTCCGTCGCACCGACCTTCGCGTTGGTGCGCGACTGGGTGCGCCATGTGCACATTAACGAACTGTGGCGCGAAGATTACCCGTGGCGCGAACTGTTTCGGTTGCTCAGAGAAGCCGGTTACGACCGCTGGACGATGGCGGAAATTCCCGAAAGCAGCGACGCGGTGCGGCTGTTGCGCTACTACCGTGCGCTGTGGCGGGAGTTGACCCGCGCGTAGCGTGTTGATGTCCGTTCGGTGCGGGGAGGAGGTGAAGGCGTTTTGTAACAGGGGGTGTTTTTCGTGTTGCAACGCGGTTGGCGCGGTGCAGTGCTGGTGGCGGTTGCGGTTGGCGTGACGGCGTGCGGCATCTGCGCACAAACGCCGAAGTGGACATGGCATACCGTGCAAAGCGGAGAAACTTTGAGCGCCTTGGCGCGGCGCTACCGCACGACGGTCGCCCAGTTGGTGCGGTTAAATGGGTGGAAGGCACCGCGTCCATTGCGCGTTGGCGAGCGGGTGAAGGTGCCGGCAGCAGCGGTCAAAACAGTGACGGTTGCACGCCCGCTGGCGCCCCAACACCCTTCACCGCCCACGCTCCGTCCTGCCAGCCAGATGACCGCGCCCGTTGCGGCGCGGCGTGGCGTGGCGTCTCAGCCTCGCGTGTTACAAGTGGCTGTCGGTAAAGCCGTTGCGCTGCGGGTGCCCGGACTGCGATCGGTAAGCGTGGCGATGCCAGAGATTGCCGATGTGCAAGTGTTGACCGCCGACACGCTGGGCGTGCTGGGCAAAAAAGTCGGCAGCACTTCGTTGATCGTTGTCACGGCGACGCAGACCTTTGTTTGGGAAGTGCAGGTGACGCCGGAGCCGTTTTTGCGTGAACGGCTGCAGCAGTTAATCGGGTTGCCGACCGTGTCCGTGGAGGTCATCAAAGACGCAGTAGTGTTGAGCGGAACAGTGCCGACGCAGAGCGACAAAGAACGGGCGGCTGCCTTGGCGCGGTTGTTTGCGACGACCGTGTTGGACTTGCTGCGAGTAGAAGCCGAAGCCGCACCGCCGCCACCTAAGCCCGCTTTGCCCTCGCCAGAAGAAATCCAGCGAGCCATTGGCATTACAGGTGTGCGGGTGCAATTGGTCGGCGACACAGTCGTCTTAGAAGGCACCGTCGCCACGCCGGAGGAAGTTACCCGAGCGGAAAAGGTGGCGGCACTCATGGCGCCGAAGGTCGTGAACTTGTTGCAAGCCCGACCGCTATCGGCAAGCGAAGTGCAAGCCCTTATCGCTGTGCCGACCGTGCAGGTGCGGGAGACACCGGAAGCGCTGGTGCTGGAAGGCACGGTGCCGACGCCTGAAGACCTCAACCGCATCAACGAAATCGCGGCACAAGCCCGCCGCAAAGTTGTGAACTGGGTCAAAGTTGTTCCTCCTCCGACCCCGCCGATGGCGCCTTTCGCGCAGAGGGTCAAGGACGCCATCGGCATCCCCACGATAGAAGTGCAAGGCGACGAGAAAAAATTGATGTTGGCGGGCACTGTCGCGACACAAGCGGAAAAAGAGCGCGCCATCCGCATTGCACGGTTTATGTTGGGTTTACCGCCCATCACCCCACCGCCGCCGTCCCCACAAGCCTCGCTAATGGCAGTGCCGGGCTTCGGTATCGTTCCGGCGACTTCACCGGCACCAACGGCGACCGCTGCGGCGGAGCAAGAGCCGCGCTTGTTGGACCTGATTGAAGTGAAAGGCGGCAAGCAAATCCGCGTGGAACTGCGGGTCGTGGAGGTCAACCGGTCAGCGTTGCGGGATTTGGGCGTCAACTTTCCCGCTCTGGCGTCGCCCGGTGTGGCGATCGGTCAGGCGGTCAACCCTGAAACGGGCGGGGTGACGGGTATCGCCCAGCGCACACCTATTCAGGCGCTTTTGCAAGCGTTAGAGCAACGCAACGCCGCTCGCACTTTGTCGGCGCCTAGCGCCGTCGTATTGAGCGGTCAAGAAGCGCGGTTCAATGTCGGCGGTGAAATTCCGATCCCTGTGTCCACACTGGCACCGGGCGTCGGGACAACGACAGCGATTGAGTTCCGTCCCTTCGGCATCGCAATGACAGTTGTGCCGACGGTGGAACCGTCGGGCAAAATTGGGGTGCGCGTGAACGCGGAAGTCAGCGAACTGGATTTTTCCATCGGGATTACCATCGCTGGAGCGACTATCCCCGGCACCCGCATCCGCCGGGCGACGACGCAGGTGGAGTTGGCGTCGGGTGAAACATTGGTCATGAGCGGGTTAGTGCAACGGGTGCAGCAGGAAATCGTCAACCGCGTGCCGGTGCTGAGCCGTATCCCGATTTTGGGCGAACTGTTCAAGAGCCGGCGCTTCCAGCAGGGCGAGACGGAGTTGGCGATTTTGGTCACGCCCGTGCTGGTGGAGCCGGCGCAACCGTGAGGGGCATCAAGCCTGTCGCGGTGCCAAGACTCGCACGAGGGTTTCTTTGAGTTCCCGCAGCCGCACGGGTTTAGCGATCGCAGCGTCAGCCCCTTTCGGTTGGGCGTCTACGCCCCAACCGGTCATGACGATAACAGGCGTGTTGCTGTGTTTTTTGATCCGGCGCACCAAGTCGGTGCCGCTCATGCGGGGCATGCCCAAATCGGTGATGACGACATCAAAAGGAGCGCCGCGCTCCAGCGCCGATTCAAAAAGTGCAGCGGCACTGTCGCCGTCGCTGGCGGTGACGACTTGGTGCCCTAATTGGTGCAAGATGGCTGCCAAGGCGATCCGAACGGCTGGGTCGTCATCTACGACCAAAATCCGCAGGGGCGGCAAAGTCATCTCTGACGGTGTCGCCTGAACGCGGTCTTGCACCGTTCGCGTCGGGAACAGAAGGCGCACCGTTGTGCCGACGCCCAAAGTGCTGTCAATGTGAATGCTGCCGTCGTGCCGTTCCATGACCCCGTAGACCATCGCTAAGCCCATGCCGGTGCCGCGTTCCCCTTTGGTCGTGAAAAAGGGTTCCAACGCCCGATGGCGGGTTTCTTCATCCATGCCGACACCGGTGTCGCTGACTTCCACGAACACCCAATGGTCGTCGCGTCGTCCAGTGCGCAAAATGATGGTGCCATGGGGAACGCCTTTGTCCATGATCGCATCTACTGCGTTGAAGATCAGGTTGGTCAGGGCTTCTCGCACTTCGGATGAAATGCCTGCGATGGGCGGTAGGGTCTCGTCCAACGCTAACCGCAGGTCTATCGTCACGCCCTCCCGCTGCGGCATGTCATACCAGCGAGGTCTGGTGAGGTCAACGACTTGCTGAACAATTTTGTTCAGGTCTATCGGTTCCAACTCCTCGTGCGGGTTGCGGGGGCGGTAAAAGGCGCGGAGCCGATTGACGATGTGCACCAAATCGTCCACAGCGCTTTGCATCTGTGTCGCCATCTGCTGCACTTGCGGGTCATCGTGCTCTTGCAGCATTTCTGCGTAGGCGATAACAGGCACCAACGCGTTGTTGACATCGTGAACGATGCCACTCGCCATCTGCCCCAACGCCCGCAGCCGTTCCTGTTGAGCGATAGTGAGATGAGCCTGTTGCAGGTCTTCGTAGGCACGCTGCAGGGCGGTGAAGAGCGCTGCGTTGTGGAACGCCACCGCCAAATACTCACTCAGCCCCCGCACGAAGGTGCGGTCTCGTTCGTCAAAGGCGTGAGGTTCTGACCGCCCCTTGACTATCACGCCCAAAAACTCATCGCCTGACCGAATGCCCTGCAGCAACAGCGACCGGCACCCCACTGCCACTAATGCCCCGGCGAAGGGCAGGTCGGTGTCTGCCACATCGTGCACGCAAACGCATTCGCCCCGCCGCAGGGCGTCGGCGAAGGGCATCTCGCTCAGAGACACCGAGTCGCCAGGGGCGATACCCAACGCCCGCAAAACAGGTTCCGCATCGGCGTTGGCGGCAATCAGGGTGAAGGCTTCGGCGTTGGGGTCATAAACAAACAACGCGCGCATCGTGTCGGGCATCAAAGCGTCCAGTGTCTCCACAGTGACGCGCGCAATGCTTGCACTGTCCAGCCGTTCCGTCGCCGCTTTGGCGACGCGATGGAGCACTTCCAAGCGAGCGGCGTGGTGGCGCAGTTCTTCCAGCAGGTGGGACACTTCCAGCGCCGCCGATGCATAGACGGCGAAACTGTCTGCCAACGCACGGCTCGCCCTCGAAAAGGCATGGGGTTCGTGCCCTAACAGGGCTACGACACCGAACAAACGGTCACCGAAGGTGAGCGGGAGCGCGTAAACCGACAAAACAGGGGCGGCATCGTGGGGCGTCAATTCACTGCCGACACCTTCGGTCGTCGTGTCGGCGACATAGAGGGCGCGCCGTTCTTGCGCCACGCGCCCGATGAGCCCTTCGCCTAACGGCACGACAGCGAAGGGTTTATCGGCGAGCGGTGGGGCGAGTTCCTCGCTCAGCAAGCACCCTTTGAGTTGCAGCGTTTGCGTGCGCTCGTCATAACCGTAAAAGTAGGCGCAGGTAACGCCCAAACTCGTTTGCAAAGTGCGCAGCACCACCGAGGCGACTTCTGACGACGGGGTGCGGGCAATTTGCGTTTGGGCGGCGAGAAAGCGTTCTAACGCTTCCCGCCACGCTTTGCTCAACTCAAACAGTCGCAGATGTTCCGTCGCAACAGCGGCTTGCCCCGCTAAAGTTTGCGCCAGTGCCATATCGCGGTCTGTGAAGGCATGCGCCGCCGAGACAAACAGATGCAACACACCGACGACCCGCTCCCCTGTCACCATTGGCAGCCCGATGTAACGCATAGACGGGGCAAGGCAGTCTCTCTCGGGGAACCGAACGGCATCTGTCCCTTCGGGCAACACAACTGTCAATCGCTGCCGCACAAGTTGGTCAACGAGTTGCGTGTCAATGTCAAACAGTGGCTCC
>BEHT01000013.1 GCA_002898575.1 bacterium HR17 | reverse complement strand
GGCTTGGGGTTTGGCAGTGTTGATCAATGTGTTGACAGAAGATGAGGTTGAATTAAGCAACGCTGATTGGGCATTCATCGTCTCCCCCACAAAGCCTGCCCCCGAAGACCCTGATTTCAAAGGGCTTGGTTGGCGAACTTTGTTCGCAGCAGAAGATGTTCAATGGGAGAGAGTGTTCATGACGCAGGGGGAATGGGAAAAGTTGCGCAATGAGGTTCGGCAAGCCTTAGAGAAAGGTTGGAGACAATTGGCGAGTGAACTAAAGCGACCTAACAACACCGTGAATTTTGGACAGGGAAGGGGGAAAGTGCGCGGAGGGTTAGAGCCATCAGCGTTTAAGGGTTTGAGGCATGAGTCAAAAGCTCGCTACGGAGAATATCCGTTTCCTTCAGTTCCAGAGGAGCATTGGGCTCTCGCATATCTCGGCATGGCAACCTGTGGGGTTTACCATAGGGTTTATCGCTTTAGCCGCGAAGCGGGGCAAGAAAAATGGTTGGCTTTACTTCCAATCCCTCAAATCGTTCGCTTCAATTACTTCCGCGATGTGCAGGAACTTATGCGATTTCCTCCAGTTGGCTATCAAGGAGTGCAAAACGCCGCAGCCCACTATGCCGTGCAATTGGCAGAACAGTTGCGCAAGCAGGCAGCAAGGTGGGGGAGTTTGCAAGACAAATTTGCTGCTGTGTTTTACTTCACTTTGTTCGGCGCAGGACAACAAACAAAGCCCGCACAAGGCAGCCAATTGAACCTTTCACCGTTGATGGACGCCATCCATCGCGACCCCCATGGCACAGAACCGATGCTTAACTGGCTTGACTATTGCCTCCGGTTAGGCGCAACAGAAGGGGCGGCAGATTTAGCGTTGGCAGCAACAGAATTAGTGATGCGTTGGGATTTAGATGCCTTTGAAATGCTGGTGCGGGTTTTGATAAGGGTTTTGGGGCGTGAGCAAGTTCAGCGCAAAGCAAGGGACGAATTCAATGCGATCCTTTGGCAAACAGACTTTAGGGCTTTGCAGAAAACGATGGAGGTGATCCATGGTGCCCAAATTGGCGGAACTGTATGATCACAAGGCAGTGCGAGAGTTAGGTGAGGCGATCGGAAAAGCCATCGGCGACGAAGACGATTATGCTTCGCTTATTGACTTGGAGTTTGCTCAGGACAAGGTAAGTTTTGCTGATGCGCTTCATCGCTTTTTACGACGCTTGCTGACTTTCGTGGAAGAGCATCCAGACTGGTTTTACCCATCGCAAGAACGCGTCGCAGAACTGATGAAACTTGTTGACGAATGCGCTGCAGAAATGGGCTTCCAAGACACGCGACGGAGAGAGCAAGAAGCAATTCGCTTAGTAAGAGCAGCCTTACTTAGCCATGCGTTAGCGCAGGCATGCGTTCTGAAACGACAACAAATGCAGAAGCAAAAAGCAGGAGGTGAAAGGTGATGAGCGAACAGAAGCAACAACAAAACCAACAAGTTTTTGAAATCGCTATCGTCGGCCGGGTGATTTGGAACCTGCACTCGCTCAACAATGAGGGGACAATCGGCAATGTTACTGAGCCGAGGACAGTTGTGTTGTGGGATGGGACGAAAACGGATGGCGTAAGTGGCGAAATGATGAAACACATCCATGCCTTCTGGACTTGGTTGCAAGCGAAGCAAAAGGGTTGGGAGCTTTGTCAAGCATGCCAAGAACTTAAGCCAGAGCGAGCAAACGCTGACCTTAGGTTGAGACCCCAAAATTGGCAAGAGATTCTACAACAGCCTGAGCATTTGCGCCCCAGACTGACTGTCAGCAAGGCAATAACTCAATGTCTGCTGTGCGATTTACAAGGTTTTGTCATAGCGCCGAGAGGCGAAGGCGGTGAGGCAGAAGGCAACCAAGAGGCAGCAACAGGACGGAGAAGAAGAACTCAGAAAGACAGGTTTCCTGCTGTCCACCGAACTTCCGTCATAGAGTTTGGATGGATCGCTGGCATTCCTGAACAATGTCATCGCGATTTGCACCTTCATGCTCGTCACTCTCAAGAGGAAAGGGTTCGTGAAACCCCTGAGGCAGAGGCTGCCCAAATGCTTTATCATCGCCCAACTCGTTCAGGTGTTTACGCATTTGTCACACTCTTTCAAGCGTGGAGGATTGGGCTGAATGAGGTGGATTACACCTACGCTATTGACAAAGATGACGAACGACGAAAGCGCTATGATGTGGCATTGACCGCTTACGAATGGACATTCAAGCGCCCCGACGGTGCAATGACAACAACGAGGCTGCCACACATTGAGGGAATTGAGGGAGTTGTGCTTGTCGCCCATGATGCTGTTCCTGTCCCCCTGCTCAGCCCATTGCGGGATGATTACCGAACAAAGTTGAAGGAGTTGGCAGAAAAGCAAGGCGTTGAAGTTCACGAATTTGAAGACCTCGTGGGGTTGACAGAAATTTTGACGAATTTGCGAACCTGTCAGCCATACAAGTTTGGTTGGTTTCGTGCTGAAAAGTGAAAAGTCGGGTTAAAGCAGCAGAGGTGAGGGTCTGTTGGGACGCAAAGCAGCGAAGAAAAAGCCCGCTGAAGTTAGGGCAGAAGAACAAGTTCCGAAAATTTGGCTGAAAGCCGAATTAGAGTTTCCAAGCACATTTTCTTACCGCCAACCTGACGCATCAGCCCAGTTTGCCATTGGCTCGCCCATCCCTTCACCTGCCGCTATCAAGTTAGCGTTAGTGGACACAGCAATTCGGTGGAGCGGAAGCGTGGAGAAGGGCAAGGAGGTTTTTGAGTGGTTGAAAAATTGTCAAGCGCATCCCGTCCCGCCCGAGCAAGTTGTAAGGTTTCGCGTCTTCTTGAAACGGTTGAAACCAGAAGACGTTGTGGCTTGCCCCAATCATCCCGATTTTACTGTGTCAGCGAAAGTTAAGAAGGAAAAACGCCTATCATGTCCATTTTGTGGGGTTGTGCCCAGTGTCAAAGCACGGCGACTTACTGAATCCACGGGCATTCGGGATTATTTCCTGCTTGACGGAGCACTAACAATTTTCCTTCAAGTCCCACAGGACAAAGTTGAGGAGACGAGGGGTTTGTTTCGAAGGGTTAGGCGATTGGGAACAAGCGATTCGTTGTGCTGGTGCTGCGATGTGTGTGAAGTTAGCGAAAACGACTTGCCAAAAAATCTTCTGCCACGCAAGTTGGACAGTTTGGATGATAGTCTCATGCGACAAACACCTGCTCAAGGTTTCATCGTGGTGCGACTTTCGGATTTGACAGCAAAATCGGAATTTGATGGCTTCAACCCGTTTGGAGGGGCAGCAAGGAAGGCTCATTTAGACAAAGCCTCATACCTGCTCCCGCTTCGGATGGAACGATATGGCGAAACTTGGGCTGTGTTGAAACGCTCGGAATTTCCTTGTGAGTGACCGAAGGAGCGATGAAGTTTGTATGTCGTCATCGTTTACGATGTGGAACAGAGCCGTGTGGCGAAGGTATGTCAGTTTTTGCGGCGCTTTTTGCACTGGGTGCAAAACAGCGCCTTTGAAGGTGAGTTGACGGAGGCGCAACTGGAGCGCATCAAAGCGGAGTTAGCTGACCTGATTGACCCGAACTACGACAGCGTTTACATCTATCGCCTGCCCGATAAAAAGTGGGTCACGAAGGAAGTGTTGGGGCAAGCGAAAGCCATCACGGATGCCCTGCTGGATTGAGCGCGCGGGGTGGCGCACCTTGCCGCTATCGTCTAAAATCATTGGTGAAGAACACCCACGCCGCTTTGCAGCGGGAGCGAGGTGATGGGTCGGTGTCCCTGGGCGACCGAGGCGACCATGATCATGAGCCGTTATCGGAAATGCCTGAACCGTTGCGGCAACGCTTGAGCCAACTCGTGGACGGCGAACCTGTCGTCGGGGTGTTGCGGGCGGATTTGTCGCTGGACGGGCGTTTCGCGGAGCAATGGCTGGTCGTCACAACGCGCCGAATCGTTGTCCTGCAACAAAGTCAAACGGACGGGTGTCGGGATTTCCCGTTGGACCGCATAGAAGACCTGACGCTGGAGACTTTTGTCGGCAACGCCTACATTTGTGCCCGTATTAACGGGCGGCGTGTCCCCTTGGCACGTTTCACGCATTCGCGGCGGGCGGAATTTGAGCGGTTGGTCAGCGCGTTCCGCAAGTTCAAGGACGGGCAAACGCCTGAACTGCAGTTGGACGAACCGGAACCAACGCGGCGCGAGCGGCTAGGTTTTCTTCACGGGCGACGGGGGCGATGCCCCAAGTGTAAACAGCCGCTGCCGCCTTGGTCGGATGTTTGTCCTTTCTGCTTGCAAAAGACGAAGGTGCTTCGTCGCATGTTGGTGTTTGTCCGTCCCTACTGGCTGACGGCGGTCGCTGGGTTTGTCCTGCTGTTGCTCATCCAGTTGACGGACCTTGTGCAGCCGCTGTTGATGCGCTACACCGTGGACGAGGCGCTGCTCAAAAAGAACTTTTCGCAGTTGATGGTCGTTGTTGCCGCCGTGCTAGGGTTGAACTTTGCCGGAGCATTACTGTCGGGGTTGCGGAGTTACCTGATGGCGTGGCTGGGCGACCGCATCGTTTTGGACATTCGGCGCCGGCTGTTTGAGCACCTGCAATTGCTGTCGTTGCGCTTTTACGACCAAGAGCAGACGGGACGGCTGGTCTCGCGCATCACTAACGATGCCGGTAACATCCAAGATTTCATGACGGAAGGGTTGCAAGACATTTTGCGCGACCTGTTCATGTTGTTGTTCGTCGGCGGCGTCATGTTTGCGATGCACTGGAAGTTGGCACTGGCGACGCTGTTGCCGGTGCCGCTGTTGATGTGGCTGGCGGGGCGGTTTGCCCGGCGCGTGCAACGGTTATGGCACATGGTGTGGCGGCGGTTTGCCCGCATTCACGCGATGCTCGCCGACACCATCCCTGGCGCCCGCGTTGTCAAGGCGTTTGGGCAGGAACGCTATGAAGTGCGCCGGTTCTCAGAGGCGCTGGAGAGCCATTTCCGCGCCAGTTTGCGCGCCGCCAAACTGTGGACCATCTTTTTCCCGTCCGTCGGTTTCACGACAAGCATCGGTTTTCTGGTCGTTTGGGGCTATGGTGGCTATCTGGTCATTCTGGGCGACTTGAGTTTGGGGAGTTTGATGGCGTTCATCGGCTACCTGTGGCGCTTTTACGCGCCCATCCAAAACCTGACACGGTTCACGCACCGGTTGCAGCGGGCTGCGACGGCGGCGGAGCGCATCTTTGAAATCTTGGACACACCGCCCGAAATCCGCGATGCGCCCGATGCCGTTGAACTGAAAGAGGTGCGCGGGCACATCGTCTTTGAGAATGTGTCGTTTTCCTACGACGGCATCAGCAAAGCCCTAAAGGGCGTCAGTTTTGAGGTGCAGCCGGGTGAAATGATCGGGCTGGTCGGTCCATCAGGGGCAGGAAAGACGACGCTTATCAGCCTGCTGCTGCGGTTTTACGACCCGCAAGAAGGGCGCATCCTGCTGGACGGGATTGACCTGCGGCAAATTAAGTTGGCATCGCTGCGCAAGCACATCGGTGTCGTGCTGCAGGAGACTTACCTGTTCAACGGGACCATCGCTGAGAACATCGCTTACGGCAATCCTGAGACATCGCTGGAAGCCATTATCGCGGCGGCGAAAGTCGCCCACGCCCACGAGTTCATCTTGAAGCAGCCCGACGCGTATGACACCTACATTGGGGAGCGGGGCAGTCGGCTTTCGGGTGGTGAACGGCAGCGGTTGGCGATCGCTCGCGCCATCCTGAAGGACCCGGCGGTGCTCATCTTTGACGAGGCGACTTCCAATGTGGACACGGAGACGGAAGCCAAAATCCGCAGGGCAATTGACAACTTGGTGCGAGGGCGAACGACTATCGCCATCGCCCACCGTTTCTCTACCCTCCGCAACGCCAAGCGGCTGCTGGTGTTGGACAAGGGCGAAATCGTGGAGCAAGGCACGCCCGACGAACTGATGCAACGAGACGGGGTCTTTGCCCGGCTTAGTCGCATGCAGGCAGAATTGAGCCGCACCTGGGCATGGTAGAAAAAGGGAGGCACTGAAACCGCTATGCATGGCATGGACGAACGCAACCGTGAGCCCGAACCGCTCGCCGCGCTGCGGTTGGTGGAGCCGCAGCAAGTGCATTTCTGGCATGACGATGAGGGACGCTTTTGCGCCGAAATTGACGGTGAAGTCTTCACGGATGTCAAGCCGGTGCGTAACTTTCCAGTGCAAGCCCGCGACCGGCTCATCAGCCTGTTGGACGCCGCTGACGAGGAAATCGCTATCTTGACGACGGTGCATGGGTTGGACCCGGCATCGCGACAAGCGCTGGAAGCGGAGTTGGAAAAGCGCTACTTCATCCCGGTCATCCAAGCCATCCATCACATTGAGGGGCGCTTTGGCATCACGCGTTGGTTCGTGATGACGGACCGAGGTGAGCGGGTTTTTGATGTGCGGGAGCGGGGCGATGTGCGCTACTATCCAGGACGGCGGGTCGTCATCCGCGATGCGGACGGCAACCTTTACGAAATCCCCGACTACGATCGGCTGGACTGGCGCAGCCGCTTGCTGCTGGAGGAGGCGACTTGAACCGCAAGCGTGGACTGAGGTGCAAACCCCGATGGTGACCAAAGTGTGGCGGGTTGACCCAGAAGCCCCGGACCCTTGCGTCATCCGAGAAGCCGCTGCCATTCTTTGTGCTGGCGGGTTGGTCGCCTTCCCGACAGAGACCGTTTACGGGCTTGGTGCCAACGCGTTGGACGAGACAGCAGTCCGCAAGATTTTCGTCGTCAAAGAGCGTCCGCTGTGGGACCCGCTCATCGTCCACATTAGCCGCCCGGAAATGGCAGAGCGCCTTGCTGCGTCCCTGCCAGAAGCCTTTTGGCAGTTGGCGGAGCAGTTGATGCCGGGACCATTGACCGTGGTCGTGCGCAAACGCCCCACAGTGCCCGATGCGGTGACAGGTAGTTTGCCGACGGTCGCCCTGCGGATGCCGAGCCATCCAGTTGCACTGGCGTTGCTGGACGCAGCGGGTGTGCCCGTCGCGGCGCCCAGCGCCAATCGGTTTGGGCGCCCCAGCCCGACGCGGGCAGAGCATGTCCTTGCCGACTTGAACGGGCGCATTGACGGCGTGCTGGACGCCGGTCCGACGCCCATCGGTGTGGAATCTACCGTCGTGGATTTGACGACGACGCCGCCGACCATTTTGCGCCCAGGCGGCGTGACTAAGGAGACGCTGGAAGCGGTGTTGGGCACCGAGGTGCGGGTCGTGACAGCGCCTGTCAAGGAAGGGCAATCGGCACCGTCACCTGGCATGACCGCCAAGCATTACGCACCCGCTGTGCCCGTGTTGCTGGTGGCGGGCAACCCGCAAGGGCTAACGGACTGTTTGCAACGGCTGCTAGACGAGCAGCCGCAAGGGCGCGTGGGGCTGTTGCTGCCTAGCCATTGGGCGTCCTACCTGCCACCGGCGCTGCGGGAACGGTGCTGCTTTTTTGACTGGGGCGCATGGGGCGATTGGGCGGAACTGGCACGCCGCCTTTTTGAAGGGTTGCGTTGGCTGGAGCGCCAGAGGGTTACCGTTATTCTTGCTCCCCTACCGCCCCCAGAAGGGCTGGGCTTGGCGGTGCGGGACCGCCTGCTGAAAGCCGCCGGGCAAAGCGATGCTGTAAAGTGAGGGTGGGTTTGCCATGCCAGAAGTGTGTGCTTTAGATTGGACAGGTGATTGCCTGCGATTGCTGGACCAACGCCGGCTGCCGCAGGAGGTTGTGTGGGTGGAGTGCCGAACGCCTGAAGAGGTGGCGGATGCCATCCGCGCGATGGTGGTGCGAGGAGCCCCCGCCATCGGCGTCGCAGCAGCGTTCGGGATGGTCTTGGCGGCGCAACGGGCGTTGGAACACAGCCTGGCTCTGCCTACCGTCTTAGACCACGCCTACCAGGTGCTGGCTGCCGCACGCCCGACCGCAGTGAACCTCTTTTGGGCGTTAGACCGGATGCGGCGAGTCGCCACTGACTTCAGCGACAAGATGTCGGTGGTGGCTGCATTGGAACGAGAGGCGCTGAGAATCTTCCGCGAGGACTACGAGGCAAACCGTCGGATGGGCGAACATGGTGCGACGCTGCTCCCCGACGGGGCGCGGGTGCTGACCCATTGCAACACGGGCAGTTTGGCGACGGCAGGGTGGGGAACCGCATTGGGGGTTATTCGCACCGGATACCGGCAAGGCAAAGTGGCGCTGGTCTGGGTAGACGAGACTCGCCCATTTTTGCAAGGGGCACGGCTGACGATGTGGGAGTTGCAGCAAGAGGGCATCCCCGCCAAACTCATTGTGGACGGTGCCGCCGCCTGGGTGATGCGTCAAGGATGGGTGGACGCCGTGTTGGTCGGTGCCGACCGCATCGCTCGCAACGGCGATGTCGCCAACAAAATCGGGACTTACATGCTGGCGGTGCTCGCCCGCCGACATGGCATCCCCTTCTATGTCGTTGCGCCGACTTCCACGATTGACCTAAAGACACCCGACGGCAGCGCTGTCCCGATTGAAGAGCGCCATCCCGATGAGGTGCGGCAATGGAGCGGAGTACCCGTCGCCCCCGAAGGGGCGGATGTGTTCAACCCCGCGTTTGATGTCACACCCGCCGAGTTAGTCACTGCCGTCATCACGGAGAAGGGCGTCGTTCGTCCCCCGTATGAGCCGAACCTTGCGCAGTTGCTGCAGGCAGCGGTGGTTCCGGCGCGGTAGTTGCTTGGCGGCGCGCCTGCCATCGCCGCCACACAGCGTAGCCTCCAGCCGCCGCAAGGTAGCCCAACGCCCCTCCACCGACGACATCGTGCCACCAGTGGGCGTTGACGATGACGCGGCTTACCCCGACGCAAACGGCGAAGGCAACCCACAACCAGCTCCATCGCGAGCCAAGGGCAAGCATGAAGGTGGCGAAAGCGAAGGACGCGGTTGCATGTCCACTGGGAAAACTATTAAAGAACCGTCCGTCAGGGCGCATTTCGCCAACCGCTGCTTTAAGGGCTTCAACAGCCAGTTGGACAGTGAGCATCGTCAGCGCCAACGGAGCAGCAAAGGGACGCCGCTGCCATAAAACCCACAACCCGCCCATCACCAACGCGAGCCAGTATTTGTCGCTGAGTTCACCTGCCAGCCAGCGCACGGCAAAAGGCACTGACGGCGGCGGTTGGGGCGTTCGCGGCAGTAGAGCGAGCCCTAAGCAACCGACGAACACCCCTGTCGCTACTGCAGGCAACCACCCAATAGGTTGGGACAGCCTTCGGTCATGAGGCAGCATGGTCATCCCCGAACAGTTTGGCGGATGTCCGCCAACAGGTGTGCAACAGCAGCGAGGACCTCGTCGGTCGTGATAAGGTGCATGCAGGTGAAAGCGCCGCCACAAGTCGGACGGCGCCGGCACGGGCGACACGGGAGATCGTGCTCCAACACCCGAATACCTCGCTCTTCGCGGAACCGCACGGGGTCGTTGGGACCGAACAGCGCTACCGCTGGCGTCCCAACCGCCAACGCAGCGTGGATGGGGAACGAGTCGGGTCCGACCAACGCAGACGCCAGTTCAATCAGCGCAACGGCTTCCTTCAATGGAAGGTCGTTCACGATGGGCACTGTGATGCGGCAGCGGCGGGCGATGCGTTCCAGCAAAGGGCGGTCGCTCCTGCTTCCCAGCAGGACGGTAGGTAACTCCATATCGCGCCACAGCCGTTCTGCTAACTCGCTCCATCGCTCCTCCACCCAGTGCTTTTGGGGACGGGTCGTCGCAGGGGCGAGGACAACAAAACGCTTAGGCAAAAGGTGCAGCGCTGCCAAGCGCCGGCGAGCGGTCTTTCGGTGGGTTTCGGTCAGCGGAAAAAGCATCCGATGGCGGCGGGGATCAACGGGGACACCCAACGCCTTCAGCAGTTGTAAGTTACGCCCCGCAACGAAGGGAGCAGGGGGCGGTGAGGGAAGACGGTGGGTGTAAAACCTTGCCGCCCCTTCGCGAGCGTCGGCGAACCCAACTCGCTGTGGTATCCGTGCCAGCCAAGGGAACAAAGCGCTTTTGAGCAACCCTTGCACATCCAAAGCGATGTCGTAGCCCGTCTGCCGTAGGCTACGGACGGTCGCAACCGCGCCTGACAGAGTTCCGTCCCAAATGTGCAGGCAGTTCAAATAAGGGTTGCCTTCCACGACCGGAGCACAACGGCGGTGGACAAGCCAGCCCAAAAAAGCGTTCGGAAAGGCGTCGCGCAACGCATGGGCGACGGGCGTGGACATCAATGTATCGCCCAGCGCGGACAACCGCACGATGAGAACGCGCGGCGCCGTCCCCCATTGGAACGACGCCGCACCTGTCAGTTCCCGCATCGTCACTGCTCACCTTGGCTGAGGTTCTGGATGATTGTGATCAGGGGCAGAAACACCGAGATGAGGATGAACAGCACGATGACGCCCAAAATCACGATCATCACGGGCTCAATGGTGGACGCGAGGGCGTGCAAAGCGGCGTCCACTTCGCTCTCGTAAAAGTCGGCGACTTTTTGGAGCATTTGGTCCAGCGCGCCGGTCTCCTCACCGACGGAAATCATGTGCACGACCATTGGCGGGAAGAGTTTGCTGCGTTCTAACGGGTCAGCGATACGCTCGCCCTCGCGGATTGCCATGCGGGCTTCCATGATGGCGCGGGAGAGGACTTCGTTGTCAATGGCGCCGGCGGTCGTGTCCAAGGCTTGCAAGATGGGCACGCCGCTCCCCATCAGCGTCCCGAAGGTGCGGGCGAACCGTGCCAGCACGATCTTGTGGTTGATAGGACCCAAGATGGGCACTTTCAACTTGACCCAGTCGTAAACCTTTTTGCCAAAGCGCGTCCGCACGAAGACGCTGAAGGCGAAGAAGAACGCCACGACCCCACCGATGAGGAAGTACCATTTGTTGATGAGGAACTCGCTGAACCGTTTCATCATCAAGGTCGGCAAGGGGAATTGGTCTTCTTTGACCCCCAAGTCAGTAAACAGTTGCATGAACTTGGGGACGATCCAGACGCTCAGAAAAATCACGATAGCGACAGCGAACAGGATGACGATGGTCGGGTAGGTCATCGCCGATTTGACCTTGCGGCGCAATTCCAGGTCTTTTTCCAAAAAGGTCGCCATGCGTTGGAGCGTTTCGTCCAAAACGCCGCCGACTTCGCCAGCGCGCACCATTCCGACGAACAGGTTGGAAAACTCACGGGGGAACTTCGCCATCGCGCGGGAGAGTTGCATGCCGTCCTCCACATCCCGCGTCAATTGGCGGACAATAAACCGGAGGCGTTGATTTTGGGTTTGCCGTTCCAACACAGCCAACGCGCGCACTAAGGAGACACCGGCGTTAATCAGCGTCGCCAACTGGCGGCAGAAAAGCGCCATGTCCTTCAATTTGACCCGTCCGAACGCGGCGCTAAAGCCCATGCGCTGTCCCTGTTGAGGGGTGCGGGGGGCGTCCCGACGACGCAGAGAAGTGATGACCAAACCCTGTTGGCGCAGTTGCTGGATGGCACTGCGCTCATCGGGTGCTTCTATCGTGCCCTGACTGACTTGTCCTTGCATCGTCCGCGCCACATAGGCAAAGGTAGGCATCTCCGTCACCTCCCGATATACTCACCCCAGCGCCGCAACCGGCTCAACCACTTTATGCCATCCTCTTGGCGCCCCTTTTCACCGTCCGGCGGCGGAGGTGGTGACGCCGGCGATGAGCTTTTTGAGTTCCTCAGGGTTGTGGGCCCGCTCCATCGCCGTCTCATAAGTAATCAACCCACGCGCATACAGGTCACGCAGGGCTTGATCCATCGTCTGCATCCCTTCGGACGCCCCCGTTTGGATCATGGACGGGATTTGGTGCGTCTTGCCCTCGCGAATCAAGTTGCGGATGGCGGGGTTGGCGATCATGATTTCCACCGCTGCGATGCGCCCGCCGCCCAACGGGCTGCGCGGCGCTCCAGGGGCGCGAGGAAGCAATTGCTGCGAGATGACCGCCACCAAGTTCATGGATAACTGGACGCGGATTTGCGGCTGTTGGTTGGGCGGGAACACGTCAATGATGCGGTCAATCGTTTCCGCGGCGCTATTGGTGTGCAGGGTGGACATGACCAAGTGCCCGGTCTCGGCGGCAGTGATGGCGATAGCGATCGTTTCCGGGTCACGCATCTCGCCGACCAAGATGACATCGGGGTCCTCCCGCAACGCGCTGCGCAACGCGGCGGGAAAACTCTTGGTGTCCTCACCCAACTCCCGCTGATTGATGATGCATTTTTTGTGCTGGTGCAGATACTCAATGGGGTCTTCAATCGTGATGATGTGCAGACTTTTGGTGGTATTCAGGTGATTGATCATTGCCGCCAGCGTCGTGGACTTGCCGTGACCGGTCGGTCCGGTCACCAAAATCAAACCGCGGGGGCGAGTGACGATTTCTTCCAAGATAAGGGGTAACTCCAGTTCCTGCACCGTCGGCACGCGGCGAGGGATCAACCGAAAAGCGGCGGCGATGGCACCGCGCTCTTTGTAAACATTGACCCGAAAACGAGCGATGTCTTGGAGGGCGTAGGAGAAGTCCAACTCCAAGTTGTTTTCAAAGCGTTGGATTTGCTCGTCGGTCAAAATTTCGTAGATAAGCCGCTGGGTTTGCTTGGGCGTCGCCGGTTGGAAGCTTGTCCGATACAACTGACCGTCAATGCGCAAAACGGGCGGCACGCCGACGCACAAATGTAGGTCGGAAGCGTTACGCTGGACGACGAGTTTGAGCAGGTCATCAATGTGTACATCGTCCAACGAAGGCAGCTCCCGCACCGCTGGCGCGGGGGCGGTGCGCACCGCACCTTGCGGTGCGGCAGCCGTTTGTGGTTCGCTCAACGGCGTCAGTTCAATGTCCATCCGTGCAACCCCTCCGTTCGCGTGCAAAACACTGCACGCGCAAGTGTTTGACGGCGACACCTGTCCGACAACGCTGACATCAATAGCCAACGGTGGTCACGACGCGCAAGATTTCTTGGGGTGTCGTGATACCCGCTAACACTTTCCGCCACCCGTCCTGCAGCATCGTCGTCATCCCAGAGGCGATAGCGGCATCACGAATTTCGGAAATCGGTGCCCGCCGCAGAATCAGGTCGGCGATCTCCGTGTTCATCACGAACACTTCAAAAACGCCGATACGCCCCCTGTAGCCTGTAAAACGGCACTGGTCGCAGCCGCGTCCCCGATACAAGACCTTACCGTCCAATTCGCTAGGGTCCACATTGAAGCGCGCCGCAAGGGTCTCTTTTTCTTCGTCGTCCGGCTGGTAGGGTTCCTTGCAGTTTGTGCAGATGCGACGGGCTAAGCGTTGGGCGATAACACCCAGCAGCGATGCCGAAATCAAGAAGGGTTCAACGCCCATTTCAATCAACCGTGTGGAAGCCGTCGGGGCATCGTTGGTGTGCAGCGTGGACAACACCAGGTGACCGGTCAACGCCGCTTGAATGGCGATATCCGCAGTTTCCAAGTCGCGAATCTCGCCGACGAGGATGATGTCGGGGTCTTGCCGCAGGAACGACCGCAGCGCGGTCGCGAAGGTCACACCCGCTTTGCGGTTGACATGGACTTGATTGATGCCTGGCACCTCGTATTCTACGGGGTCTTCAATAGTGATGATGTTGACCTCGTTGGTGTTGAGGCGGTGCAAAATGGAGTATTGAGTCGTCGTCTTGCCAGCGCCGGTCGGACCGGTGCTCAAGATCATGCCGTAAGGTTGCTTCATGAGGTATTCCACTTTGGCGAGGTCGTCCTCCCAGAAGCCCAAGCGTTCCAAGCCGATCATCGGGGCGCTTTGGTCTAACAACCGCAAAACGGCTTTTTCGCCGTTGACCGTTGGAATAGTGGAGATGCGGACATCAAAGCGGCGCTTTTGCATCTCGATGCGCATACGCCCGTCTTGCGGGACACGCTTCTCAGCGACATCCATATCGCCGAGAATCTTCACGCGGGCGACCAGCGGGGCAGCCAACCATTTGGGTAACCGCAACACTTCATGCAACATACCGTCAACGCGAAACCGCACACGAACTCCGTTATGCTGGGGTTCAATGTGGATGTCCGACGCTTCATTGCGAATGGCTTCCCGTAAAATGGTGTCCAGCAAACGGATGACAGGGGCTTGGTCGGCGAGCTCGGCTTCGTCCACGCGCGCCACTTGCCCTGCCAACGGTCCTTCTGTCACTTCGCCGCCGTAACGGCTGGCGTCAATTTGTCCGAGGATTTGTGAAACATCAAAACCGCTTAGCCCGCCTCCCCCACCCAAAGGCGCCGTTGTCCCTCCAGACGGGGTTTGGGTCGGCAACTGGTCTAACGCTGCCTGAATCTGCGATGGGCTGGCTAACAGCGGTTGGATAACTAACCCGGTGCGCAAGCGCAGTTCATCAATTGTCGGGATGTCGCGAGGGTTTGCCATCGCAACCCACAGTCGGTTCTGCTCAATGCGGACGGGCACGCAGCGGCGTTCCCGCAAATAGGCAACGGGCACTTTGCTCAACACGACGCTGATGGCGCTATCGTCGGGGGGCACTTTTTGCAGGTCTACATAGCGCACATTCAGCAACTGGGCTTGTGCCGCCAGCATGTCTGTTTCGGCAACGATCCCTAAGTCTACCAAGATCTGCTCTATCGGCTGACCCGTGGCTTGGTGGGCACGGAGGGCTTCCTGCAGTTGCGCGTCCGTCACCTTACCCTGTTCCCTCAAAATGTCCACGACGGTGCGTCGCGCTGTCGGCGCTTGCATCACCGGCACCTCCCACACATGCAAGTCAAGGCGGTTTGTGTCGGACCCACACCCGCAGCGTCATTTTAGGACACACTGCAGCGCTCCGCAACAGGGGCTTCAACGGTCGCACGATGTGACAAGATGTTACGGTGACACCGAGCAAGGCGCACCGCCGTCGGGAGGTGGCGCCCCATGCAGGTGATGCTGCGGGCGTTCGTCTGGGATTTCGGTTTAGACCAAGCCGCCGACACTTTCGCCGCTTTGAAAAATGACTGGGGCATAGATGGCATCAGCCTCGTCGTTGCCAGCCCCACGGAGACTTTGTTCCTCCCGAACGCTCACGGTCTGCGGGTGCGTTACGACGAAGCGGGTGCTTTCTGGTTCTTGCCTGAACGGAGTTGGTATGTCGGGCTCCCTCTCTTGCCTCCGGTCAGCCCATTGTGCGAGGGGCGCAACTGGCTGAAAGAGCTGGCGGAACGCGCCAAGTCGGTCGGGTTGGATGTCAGTGCGGCGCTGCCCTGCTGCCGCAACTTGGCGATCGGGCGACGCTGCCCCGATTTGACCGTGCAAAACGCGCTGGGCGACCGCCTCTTGCACGCCCTCTGCCCGTCCAACCCCGTTGTCCGCCAGTTGTTGGTCAGCCTAGTCGGAGATTTAACCGCCAACTATCCGTTGGATGCCTTGGAGTTGGAGGCGGTCGGATTTGTTAACCTCTCTGAAGCCCCTGGGCTGCTGTCTGACTTGGACCTAACGCCGGCGGCGGACTTCTTGCTCTCGCGGTGCTACTGTGACCATTGTTGCCGTATCGCCGCTGCGCACGGGGTAGAAGCCGAACGGGTGCGGTTCTTCACTCAAGCGCAGCTGGAAGAATTTGCCGTCATGCCGACAGAACTTTCCCAAGCGCCGTTGGACTGGGAACTGTGGGGCAGTTTCGCTGAAGGTGAAGCCCAAAAGTTCATTCAAGTGCGGTTGGACATCGTTTCGACCCTTTTGTCCGACCTCGTGGAAGAAGCCACTCACAAGCATGACAAACGCGTCCATGTGGAGGGACACTTGCTGCCCGCCACGCTGTGGCAATATGGGCTGGATCGCCAACGCTTGGCAGAATTGGCAGACGCCGTAGAAGTGGACGCTAAGGCAGTGCCACCAGAGCGGCTCCGCCCCCATTTGGTGCTTAACCGACAAGTTTTAGGGCACCGCGCTGCGCTGTGGGTGCGCCTGCACCCGTCCGAACGCTTCATCCGCGATAAAGACGCGTTCTTTGCCCAAGTGCATGCGTGCAAAGAGCAACGCGTGGATGGCGTCATCTTTGTCGGCTACGGTAGCCTGCGTCGGCAAAACTGGGCTTGGGTGCGTGAAGCCATCCGTTTGCTGAAGGATTGAGGGGTGAAAGGGGGACATCAGCCCCATGCGGTTTGTCGTCGCTGTGGATTGTGAGGGACTGGCGTGTGTCGTTGGGGCGCCGGGCGGGACATTGAACGAGTCGCGCAATTACGCCTTCGCCTGCGCGGAAGCGGTGCGAGAAGCCAACGCTGCCGCCCGCGCCCTTTTTGACAGCGGCGCCGAACAAGTCATTGTCTGGGACAATCACGGTAGTAGCCTCAACATGGATTACGCCGCGCTGGATGAACGAGTGGACATCGCGTTGGGCGTCGGTTTCCCCCACCGCTTTCCGGGCATGGATGAAACTTTTGCGGGTGTTTTGCTTGTCGGCTACCACGCCAAAGACAACACGCAAGACGCCGTCATCGCCCACACCTTCAGTTCGCGGGCATACCAATGGGTCAAAGTCAACGGCGCGGAGGTCGGCGAAATGGCGTTGGATGCGGCGGTCGCAGGGGAATTGGGTGTGCCCGTGATTTTCGTCGCCAGCGATGACAAAGGGGTGGCGGAAGCCCGCCAGGTTTTGCCCTGGGCGGAAACGGTCGTCACCAAACATGCCTTCGGTTGGAACGCCGCTGTCAGCAAGCATCCCAAACGCGTGGAGAGGGAGATTTACGACGCGGTGCGCCGTGCCGTCGCGCGGTTATCCGAGATGCGCCCTTTTACCTTCACCCGCCCCATCCATGTGCAAATCCGCTACAAGCGCTTGGAGGAAGCCGAGCGGGCGACACGGGGCGCGACTTGTTGGCGGCGCGTGGACGCTTACACCGTTGAAGCCACTTTTAACCACCTTCGTGAATGGCTGTGAGGGCAGGGTGCCTCCTCGCACAATCGTCACAAAAACGCATTGCCCTTGCTGTGCGGATGCTGTTTTGCCAAAATGACTGTGGCACTTTCACTCTCTCAACCACGATTGGAGGTGGTTTTGATGCCGCTGGTAGACTTGCGCGATCAAACCACACGCCGCACACCCGAGGAGTTGCTCAAGCATTTGCAAACTTTCATCTTGGAGCCGAAGTTCAGCGCGGGCATTTGGTATTTTTCGCCTTTTGCGTCGCGCTTCCACGACTTCTACAAACCCGTCTTGAACATTGAACAGCGGCTGGAGATTGCCGCCCAGTTGAAAGACTACGGGCTGGCGGCGTTGGAAGCCCACTACCCCGCCGAAATCAACGAGGACAATGTGGAGTTGTGGAAAGCGTTCGTGCGCGACACGGGTATCCGTTTGCTGACGATCGTGCCGGGGTTGTTTTATGATGCCGACTTTGAGTTTGGGTCGTTGAGTTCGCCCATCCCGACGGTGCGCCAGAAAGCCGTAGAGCGAACCATCATCACCTTGCGCCTCAACAAGGAGTTTGATTGCGACTTCGCCATCGTCTGGCCAGGCATTGACGGCTATGAGAACAACTTCGGCGTGGACTTTTACGGGATGTGGGACCGCTTTGAAGAGGGTTTAGCCCAAGCGATGGACGAAGTGCCCGGCGTGCGCATCGCCATGGAACCCAAACCCTACGAGCCGCGCGGCAACAACATCTACCGCATGACCGCCGACGGTTTGCTGATGGCAAAGGATGTGGAGGCGCGCCTGACGAACCCCGAAAACCAACGGCTCCTCTCCGAAGGGCACAAACTCGTCTGCCTCAACCCCGAAATCGGGCACATTTTGATGGGCACGGAAGATGTGCCTTACTGCCTCGCCCGCATCATGCGCGAGGGACGCTTAGCCCACACCCACTGGAACAGCCAGCCGCTGGGCAATTACGATCAAGACCTGAATGTCGGCGTCATCGGACCTGAAATCACCGAGGCAGCCCTGTTCGTGCTAAAGATGTATGGCTACAAGGGCTACTTCGGCATTGACATCAACCCTGAACGGCAGCCGGTGGATGTGGCGCTGAAAATCTGCATGGACGCCATCCGTGCCGCCGCCGACCGCATCAACAGCCTGGACTACGAAAAGGTCGTCTGGGCAATGATGCATCCCGACAAGGCACGGGGTTGGCTGGAAGCCTACCTTATCCGCATGCGGGCGTTGCATCCCGAAAAGTTACCGCCGCTGTGGGACTTGCCGATGGCGTAAGCAAAAACGGGACGGCTCAACGCAGCGGAAACATCGGAGCGAAATAGTTCGGCAGGTGAAAGGAGGAAAGCGGTGTGGCAGCAATTGTGGAGGTGCGGGCGCGCGAAATCTTGGATTCGCGCGGCAACCCGACCGTTGAAGCGGAAATCGTTTTGGACAACGGTTGTGTCGGATGGGCAGCGGTCCCATCCGGTGCCTCTACCGGCGAACACGAAGCGGTGGAGTTGCGCGACGGCGATCAGACCCGTTACGGCGGCAAGGGCGTTTTGACGGCAGTCCGCCACATCCGCGAGGTCATCGCGCCGACGATTCTCGGTTTAGACCCGACAGACCAACGCCGTTTAGACCGCACGCTGCTGCGGCTGGACGGGACAAAAAACAAGTCCAAACTGGGCGCCAACGCCCTTTTGAGCGTTTCGTTGGCGGCTGCCCGTGCCGCGGCGGCGGCAAAAGGTGTGCCCCTCTTCCGCCACATCGCTGATTTGTTTGGCAGCAAAGGCGTCACCTTGCCCGTGCCGCTGATGAACATCCTCAACGGCGGCGTTCACGCCCCGAACAACTTGGACCTGCAGGAGTTCATGATCGTGCCCGTCGGTGCGCAAACTTTCGCTGATGCCCTGCGGATGGGCGTTGAGGTTTATCACACCTTGCGCAAAGTCCTCATCGCAATAGGGCGGAGCGGCGGTGTCGGCGACGAGGGCGGGTTCGCCCCTATCTTGGACGGTGGGAGTGTGGAAGCGGTGCAACTGCTGACAGAGGCGATAGACAAAGCCGGCTACACGCCCGGCAAAGAGGTCTGCGTGGCGTTGGACGCTGCGGCTTCGGAACTCTACGACGCCCGCAAAAAGGTTTACTTTTGGCAGCGGGAAAACAAGCGGATGAACGCCGAAGACATGGTGGGCTTTTGGACGGAATTGGTGGACCGTTTCCCCATTGTCTCGCTGGAAGACGGCATGGCGGAAAACGATTGGCGCGGTTGGGAGTTGCTGACCAAAGCGCTGGGCAACCGTCTCCAACTGGTTGGCGACGATTTGTTCGTGACAAACCCGCAGCGGCTCAAGCAGGGCATCAAGCGCGGGGTCGCCAACGCTGTCCTCATCAAAGTCAACCAAATCGGCACCTTAAACGAAACGCTGGAGACGATGCGCCTCGCCAAAGGCGCCGGCTACGCCTGTATTGTCAGCCACCGTAGCGGCGAGACCGAAGATGCCTTCATCGCCGACTTGGCGGTCGGCACCGATGCGGGGCAAATCAAAACAGGTGCGCCTTGTCGCGGCGAGCGGACGGCGAAATACAACCAGTTGCTCCGCATTGAAGAGGCGCTGGGCGGCAAGGCAGTTTACCCAGGGCGCAAAGCCTTTCCGTCAGTTAACTGGCGGCGTCTGCGGTGATCGGGTAGGGTAGGGGCGCATCGGTTTTGCGCCCCTACCGCCGACGGCGTCGTTGTCATTGCGCCCGCACATCGCGCAAGGCGCACCGCAACGCTTCCAACGCCAACAGGATGTCGCTTTCGTGCACATAGCCCATGTGACTGATGCGGAGGATCTTGCCCCGTAGGTGCTCCTGACCGCCAGCGACTTCCACGCGGTAATGTTGGCGCAACCGTCGGATAAGGTCGCCACCGTGCACGCCGTCGGGCACTTTGATGGCGGTCAGGCTGCACGAAGCGACGGCATCGTCAGGGACGAACAACGCTAAGCCCATTTCGCGGACGCCGTTGCGCAGCAAATCGCGCAACCGCCGATGGCGTTCAAAGACGGCGTCCAACCCTTCGGCAAAGATCAGGTCCAACGCAGCGTCCAACCCGTAAAGCAAGGTCACGGGCGGTGTGTAGGGATTTTGGTGGCGACGCTGAAATTCCCGCGCCAATCGCAAGTCCCAGTAGTAGCGGGGCATTTGTGCCCGTTCCACCGCCTCCCATGCGCTTTCCCGCACCGCCACCAAACCGATGCCTGGCGGCGTCATCAGCGCTTTTTGCGACGCGCTCGCGACGGCATCAATTTGCCATTCATCCATCGGCAACGGCATCGCGCCCAAACCGCTAACAGCATCCACCAACAGCAACGCTCCTCGCTCCTTCACGACCTGGGCAATTGCGCGGACGGGATTGACGACAGCGGTGGAAGTTTCGTTGTGCGTCAACAAGACGGCTTTGAACGGTTGCGGCGCTTTGTCCATGGCTTCTGCGACCGACGCGGGCGTCGCCGCGTTGCCCCATTCCACTTTCAGCCAAGTGACTTTCGCCCCGAAGCGTTCGGCGATTTCGCCGAAGCGGTCACCGAACCAGCCGATGCTGACCATCAGCACGGGGTCGCCAGGCGATAGGAAGTTAACGACCATCGCCTCCAACGCGCCCGTGCCCGACGCCGGGAAGACGAACACTTCACCCGTGACGGCGAACAGGCGGCGCAATTTTTCCTGCAGCTGGGCGAACAACTCTTCGTAAGCAGGGCTGCGGTGATTGATAACGGCGCGCACCATCGCCCGCTGCACCTGTGGCGGGATAGGTGTCGGTCCGGGAACAAGAAGCAGTTCTTTTTCGGCGAACATCGTCGTGCCTCCTTTGCAATCGCGATGTCGTCGCGGCTGTGGCGGGTTCAGGCAGACGCACGCAACAATTTTGAGACGACATCGGTGCCGGCGGATTTCCGCGACAGAAAGGAGCGATGGTTGATGCGCAAGGGACTTTGGGGCTTGGTTGTTTTGGCAGCGACAATGGCGCTGGCAAATGCGCCGGTGCAAAAGAAACGCTATCGCATCGCTGTCGTGCCCAAAAGCGTCGCCTTTGATTTCTGGCTCACGGTGCGCGCCGGTGCGGAAAAGGCGGCGCACGAAGAAGGCGCCGAAATCATTTGGCGCGGTCCCAGCGACGAGACGGATATCGCCGGGCAACGGGCAATTTTGGAAAACCTCATCACGCAGCGGGTAGATGCGTTGGTCTTTGCGGCGTGCGATGCCAAAGCGATGGTGCCCGTCGCCCAAAAGGCGTTGAAGGCAGGCATCAAGGTCATCACGATTGACTCAGGGCTTGACCCCGATGTGTCGCTGTGTTTTGTGGCGACGGACAACATTAAAGGCGGGCGCATCGCTGCCGAAACTTTGGCGCGACTCATCGGCTATGAAGGCAAGGTCGGGCTTATCCCCTTTGTGCCCGGCGCCGCCACTTCCATTCAGCGGGAGCGGGGGTTCAAGGAAGGGCTGAAAAAGTTTCGGAAGGTGCGGCTGGTGGCGACCCTGTACTCGCAAAGCGATGTAACGAAAGGGATGCAGGTGACGGAAAACATGCTGACGGCACACCCTGACTTGAAGGGCATCTTTGCCGCCAACGAACCAGGCGCCATCGGAGCGGCGCGGGTGCTGAAAGCCCGCAACCTTGTCGGGAGGGTGAAGTTGGTCGCCTTTGACGCCGCACCGACAGAAATCAAAGCCTTAGAAGAGGGCGTCATTCAAGCCCTCATCGTCCAAAATCCCTTCCGTATGGGCTACGACGGTGTCAAGATGGCGGTGAAAGCCTTGCGGGGCGAAAAAATTCCGAAGCGCATAGACACGGGCGTGACGGTCGTGACGAAGGCGAACATGAACCGACCCGCTATCCGACAATTGCTCTTTCCACCCATCCGAAGGTAAGGGCAGAACGCAGTGGTTGAGCAGGTGTGGAAAGGAGCGATGCGACGGTGAAGTTGCTTATCACGCACGAGTTGACAGCGGAGCAATTGGAGCAAGTGCGCCTCACTTTAGGCGAAGGGACAGTCGTTGCGACCAGCGAGAAAGCGCTGGCGCTGCAAGAGGCGAAGGACGCAGACATCGCTTTGTTAGGCGCCTTCGCCCGCGAGGTCTTGGAAGCGGGAAAAAACTTGCGGTGGGTGCACATCCCTTGGGCGGGCGTGGACAGTTTGCTGGACAGTATCCGCCAAACGCCCGCCGTCGTCACTTGCGGCAAAGGCGTCTTTGACGCGCCGATGGCAGACCATGTGTTTGCGCTGCTGTTGGCACTAGCCCGTCATCTGGCGACTTTCATCCGCTATCAAATCGCAGGCATTTGGCGCCGCGAAGTGACAGGCGCACCTGTCACCGACCTAATGGGCAAAATGATGGGCATCGTCGGGCTGGGGAGCATCGGTCGGGAAGTGGCGAAGCGGGCGGCGGTGTTTGGGATGCGCGTGCTGGCAGTCAAACGCCGTCCCGCTGCTATCGCTGACGAACCTGTGGACGGGTTGTTTCTGGGTTACGAGGGGTTGCGGTTGATGTTGCCCGAGTGCGATGTCGTCGTCGTCACAGCAGCGCTGACGCCCCAAACGCGCTACCTCATCGGTCAAAACGAGTTAGCCTCCATGAAACGCGGGGCGCTGCTCATCAATGTCGCCCGAGGCGCTATCGTGGATGAAGCGGCGCTGGTGGAAGCGCTGCAGTCGGGACAGTTGGCAGGAGCGGGGTTGGATGTGTTTGAGGATGAACCGTTGCCCCCTGAAAGCCCCCTGTGGCGGTTGCCCAATGTCATCCTCACGCCCCATGTCGGCGGGATGAGCGACCGGACGCGCCAGCGCATCTTTGAGCGCTTTTTGGACAACTTGCGCCGCTTCCTCGCGGGCGAACCGCTCGTCGGAGTCGTGGACAAGGAAGCAGGCTATTGACCCTTGATGCGGAGGTGACTGACGATGGCGGAAACGATCAGCATTGAGGAGTTCGCCAAACTGGATTTGCGGGCGGGTAAAATCATCAACGCCCAGAAAGTGCCCGGCAAAGATAAACTGCTGGTCTTGCAAGTGGACATCGGCGTAGAAACACGCACCGTCGTCGCAGGCATCGCTCAAGAATTTGCCCCTGACGAGTTAATCGGCAAGCAAGTCGTCGTGGTCGCCAACTTGGAACCGAAACGCATCGGTGGGGTCATCTCGCACGGGATGATCTTGGCGGCAGGCGAGGAAAAAGCCCTCGCCCTCGTGACCCTTGACCGCGAGGTGCCGCCAGGAACAAAAGTGCGATGACAGGCGTTAAAATTCACAGACGAATCCAACACAGCGCCGCTTACCGCGGCGCGGAACAAAGGGGGCGATGTAGGATGTCGTGTATCGACGCAAAACGATGGCGTGCCTTTACGCTGATTGAGTTGTTGGTCGTCATCGCGATCATCGCGATCTTAGCGGCGATACTGTTTCCTGTGTTCGCGCAGGCGCGCGAGAAAGCCCGCCAATCTACCTGTCTCTCTAACAACCGCAATCTCGGCATGGCTGCTGCCCAATACACGCAGGACTACGACGAGCAGTTTATGGAAGTCTATCGGTGCCACGAAGGCACCGATTGGTCGGTCTGGCCGGCTCGGTGGTACCCGTTGGGCAACGGTCCATGCAACGGTGACGGTGACACCAACTGTCAGGGATGGTGGACCCGCCCCGAAGTCACCAAAGGGCAACCTGGCTTTGGCACTTGGCAAGGACCGGGCACGCCGAACTGGGCATGGCTGCTCGGTTCTATCTATGCCCGCAACAATCAGATCTTCGCTTGCCCGTCAGGTGGACGCACTTGGTGGCGTCCCGCCAACAACGAAAACAACATCGGCTATGCTTACAGCAACGCCATTGCTGACCGTTGGATCGGACCCAATTGTTCCGGCGGCAACGGCAACCCAGGCAACCCCGCCGCGCGTTTGGCGGAAATCAAGCGTCCTGCAGAGCATATTCTGTTCTGGGACACGGGCAAAGCCAACTGGGCGGCAGAAATTCAAGGCTGGAACTGGGTGGACGGATGGAACTGCAATAGACTGACCAACCATGACCCCAATTTCACTTGCCCCAAATGCTACCCAGATTGGTTACCCCAACACATGGAGGGGCGTAATTTTGTGTTCACCGATGGACATGCCAAGTGGTCTCGCGACGCGCAAATGTATGGGGCGTTGTTCCCGCAGTATTGGAGTTTCCGCTGCCAGTGAGAGCCATCTGGGTGGGAGGCGGTGTTTGCCTCCCACCCTGCCTTCCCTATCACAACCGCCCCAACGCTTGTAGGGCGTTGCGGATGGCAGCAACTTCTGCCTCGGTGCAGGGCACCAACGGCAGACGGGGGTTGCCGACTTTGAAGCCTAAAAGGTTCAAGGCCGCCTTGATCGGGGCAGGGTTGGGGCTGGTCGGTGGGAAAAGTGCCCGGATGAGAGGCATGAGGCAGAAATGGATTTGCCGCGCCGCCGCCACATCGCCCCGCTCTACCGCTGCGATCATCTGCTGGCACTCCTGTCCGCAGATGTGAGAGACGACGCTAATGACCCCGACTCCCCCCAGCGCGACGATGTGAAAGGTGTCCTCGTCGTTACCGCTCCAGACGGCGAACCCCTCAGGGGCGTTGGCGCAAATGTCGGCGACCTGTTTCATGTCGCCGCTGGCTTCCTTGACACCGACGATGTTGGGCACTTCGTTCGCCAACCGCAAGGTCGTGCCGGCTTCTATGTTGCGCCCCGTGCGGCTCGGAATGTTGTAGAGGATGACAGGTAACTCGGTGGCACTGGCAACGGACTTGAAGTGCTGAAATAAACCCTCTTGGTTGGGGCGGTTGTAGTAGGGGCAAACGAGCAGCACACCGTCCACGCCAATTTGCTCAGCTTCTTTGGTCAGTTCTCGGCTTTCCGCCGTGTTGTAGTTGCCTGTGCCGGCAATGACTTTGGCGCGCCCGGCAGCCGCTTGCTTGACCACCCGAAATAAATCCAGTTTTTCGCGGTGGCTCAAGGTGGGTGACTCACCCGTCGTGCCGGCGACGACAATGCCGTCCGAACCCGTTTGGATGAGGTGCTCGGTCAACCGCTCCACCTCGGCGAAGTTAATACGCCCGTCGTCATCAAAGGGCGTGACCATCGCCGTGATGACCTTCCCCAACGACTGTCCGTTTTTGCCCACGGTCATCTTCCCTCCTTTCGCGCCCCTACAACGCCCAAACAGTGACAAGCCCTTTTGAACGCGACGGCGAGTTCGGCAAAGGAAGCGCTCACAGTTCACGGATACGGATGTTGCGCCAGTGGATTTCCACGCCCTCGGACTGGAAAATCAGATGCCCCTTGCGCGGTTCGGCATCGCAGCCGACGGCAACGATGTGCCCGTTCAGGCAAGTGGCGACGAAACCGTTGTGGTGAATGATTTCGTAGGTGTTCCACTCGCCCACTCTCGCCGGTCTTTGCAGAACAGGCGTGGCGTTGACCTTACCGCCTGCGACGCCGAAGATGCGTCCGACCTCAGTGTAGAGCAGTTGGAACTCAATCCCCTTAGGCCAAATGCGGTCGGGCAACTCCATCAGAAAGACGCCGCTATTGCCTGGCGCCACCATCCGATACTCAAATCGCAGGATGAAGTTCCCGAACATCCGTTCGGTGCGCAGGTAGCCGAAGGGGCGCCCGAAGCAAACGATGATACCGTCCTTCACCTGCCAAGTCTTGGCAGGGTCAGCATCTTGGGCACGGGGGTCAAGGAAAGGCACGAACCCAGATAAGTCTTTGCCGTTGAACAGGGGCGTAAACCCCTCCTCGTCTTTTGCCTCTTGGACAATCGCTGCGGCTGCAGCGCCTGCGAGACCCAGCGTTCCCAATGCAGCCAGCATTTCACGCCGCTTCACGACGACCCCTCCTTTCAAGTGGCATGGGCGTGGGCACAAAAGCGTTTCGCTTCCTCCCACGCGCGTTTACAGCGTCCACGGTTTGCGGTAAGGCTTTGTCAGCCAGCGGTTGGCTTCCTCATCGCCGACAAATTGCTCCTTTTGCGCGTCCCAGCGCAACTTGCGTCCCAAGCGAAAGGCAATGTTGCCCAAGATGCTGACATAAGTGGAGCGGTGTCCAACTTCCACATCGCAGGTCGGGCGCTGGCGTGTCTTGACGCACTCCAAAAATTCGCGTTGGTGCGACGGCACGCGGGGCAACCGAAAGTCGTTGGGACCCAGCGGTTCGTAAATGAGGTCAGGGGGGTCGGTGACGATACCGCCCCGGTCCACAAAGAGCCGCCCCTTATCGCCCTCAAAATACATGCCATGCCCCGCCCGTCCCAGCGGCAACGGGTTGGGCGGCGGTTGGTGCCAAACGAGCGTGTAGGACGGAAACTCGTAAACGGCTTCTATCCATTGGGGCACATCGTAAAAACTGTCGGGGTAGTAGCGCCCTTTGGCTTCCACTGCGACGGGCAGTTCGTCGCCCATGCCCCACAAGATGATGTCAATCAGGTGCACACCCCAATCGGTCATCAGACCACCGCCAAAGTCCCAAAACCAGCGCCAATTGAACGGGTGATAACACGGACGGTAAGGGCGCCACGCCGCCGGACCAAGCCACATGTCCCAATCCAACTCCTTTGGCGGAGGTTGTTCAGGGACATAGCCGCTGTGCGGGTTGTAGCCGATCCAGCAGCGACACAGTTTCACCTTACCCAATTTGCCCGACCGCACCAACTCAACGGCGCGACGGAAATGGTCGCCTGCCCGCTGTTGCGTGCCTAATTGGAACACCCGTCCGTAGCGGCGCACTGCGTTGACCAGTTGGCGCCCCTCCTCAATCGTGTGGGTCATCGGCTTTTCGCAATAGATGTCCTTGCCCGCCTGCGCGGCGTGGATGGCGATAAGGGCATGCCAATGGTCAGGTGTTGCGATGACCACAGCGTCCACATCGGAACGCTCCAACAGTTGGCGATAGTCCTTGTAGATGGCGACGGGACGGTCGCCGCACATGCGTTTGGCTTCCGCCAAAGCGCGCTCGTCCACATCGCACAACGCCACGACATCGCAATCGGGTTGGGCGAGAAACCAACCGAGATGCCCGCGTCCCATACCGCCGACGCCGATAAACCCGATGCCGATTTTGTCGTTGGGGGACACTTGCTGAGGGACGGGTTGCGCCCACAGAGAACCGCCCAAGGCGCCGACCGCCACGCCGCTGACCGTGCGCAAAAACCGTCGCCGCGACACCGTGGCTTCTTCCTTGCGCCGCTCCATGCTACCGCCCTCCTTTGAGCTGATGGCACTTGGCAAAAGTTTAAGCGCCGTGCTTGCCCGTGTTAACGCTCATGGGAAACAGGGGCAAACTGGGTCGCAGCGGCGTAGACGCCCCGCAAATCGTTCCAACGCACCCGCAGGATGTCGCGCAGCATCCGTAACCCGTGCCGTAACGCTTGCACTTTTGTGTCAGGGTCGTTGAGCCAGCGGACAGGAATTTCAGCGATGCGGTAGCCCAATTTGCGGGCGAGGTAAAGCACTTCTACATCAAAGGCAAAACCGTCTAGCTGTTGTAAGCGAAACAGGCGCTCGCCGACATCGCCCCGAAAAATTTTGAAGCCGCATTGTGTGTCCCAAATGCCTGGGGTCGCCAACAGTTGCACGACCAAGTTGAACGCCCGCCCCAGCATCTCGCGGTGCAACGGTTGGCGCACGACCAGTTCCGATTGGGGCAACCCGCGACTGGCGATGGCAAGGTCGTATTCGCCGTTGTGCACGGGCAGCAACAACTTGCTCAGTTCCTCAATGGGCGTGGAAAGGTCGGCGTCGGTGAACAAACGGAAGCGCCCTTGCGCCGCCAGCATACCCTGCCGCACCGCATAGCCTTTGCCCCGATTGGGCGAATGGCGCAGCACCCGCAGATTCGGCAAGCGTCCGACAAAACTTTTCGCCAACTCACTCGTCCCATCCGTGCTGCCGTCGTCCACGACGATGACCTCCACATCGTCTGCGCTCACTTGCCATCGGCGTCCAAATTCATCGTCCTGCAAGTAATCGTGCAGCCGCGCCAAAGTGCGGGGTAGCCGTCGCGCTTCGTTGTAAGCGGGGATGACGATGGACAGGAAAAAGTTGGCTTTGCCTTCTGGCTCGCTCATCCGTGTCGCACGCTCCAATCGTAGCCGATTTCAGGGTCGTTGTAGGGACGGCGCAACTCGTCAGGATGACGGTAGTCGTAGGGGAAATTGGGGCAGTTGATGACGAACGCCGTCTCGTTGCCGACGGCAGTGAACCCATGCCAGACGCCAGGCGGGATGACCAGCAAAATGGGGTTGCGTTCGCCCATATAAAACTCGTTCAGTTCGCCCTTCGTTAGCGAATCGGGACGCCCGTCCCACAGCACGACCTTTGCCATCCCTTTGACGACGCAAAAGCGGTCGGTTTGACGCTGATGGCAGTGCCACGCCTTGATGATGCCAGGGTAGCAGGTCGTCAGGTAAACTTGCCCGAACCGGTCAAAGAACTCGTCGTCGCACCGCAAGATCTCCATCAGCCAACCCCGTTCATCAGCGTGCACCTTCAGCGGTTTGACGGTCACACCCGCGATCACTGTGCGGTCACCTCACCGCTACGAGAAAAATGACACCACTCAAATCGTAGCACGCCCCGTAAAGCGTTTCGTGCCATCTATGCCAAAATTGCCGCCGGTGACGGTCACGGCGGTTCTGCCGCTCGTGCGGGACGAGTCGCTGTCGGGCAAAAACGCATCGGAGACGGCGATCGCGTCGGGCGCGCGGCGCAACCCGCTCAAGGCAGATCGGTGCATGGAAGGACAAACGCCGCACCGGCTGTTTGAGCGCCTGAACGCGCAGGGCATCCGTTGCGTGTTGGTCGGCTGTGACGGAGCGAAGCGTCTTGGGGCTCGTCCGAGCGGTAGGCGCCGCCGCACTGCAGCGCGGCAAATTGACCGAGCAGCAAAATGGCAGAACGAAAGGGACAAAAGGCGCGCCCTCACGGAGGTGATTGCCGATGGCGGTGCGTGTCGTCATCGTCGGCGGAGGCGTTGGCGGGACCGTGACGGCAAATCGGTTGGCGTTGCTTGCCCCCGACGATGTGCAAATCACGCTCGTTGATGCGACGGGCGTGCACACCTACCAACAAGGTTGGCTCTATGTGCCGTTCGGCGAAGTTGAGCCCAAGCAACTACAAAAGCGCCTAAAGGCTCTCGTTTACGACCGCGTGCAAGTCATCACGCACCCTGTCACGGGTATTGACTTGGACAACCGCACCGTGCATTTGAACGGTGAGCGGTTGGCTTACGACTTTCTCGTTTTGGCGACGGGATGCGCACCGCACCCCGATGAAATTGCGGGCTTAGCCGAAGGTGGGCATCACTTCCACAGCGCGGAAGCAGCGCTGCGGTTGCGGGAGGCGTTGGCACAATTTGAAGGCGGAACGATTGTCGTCGGCATCGGCGGGTTGCCCTACAAGTGCCCGCCGTCACCCATTGAGTTCGTTTGCCTCCTGCACGAACACCTTGTCCGTCGGGGCATCCGCGACAAGACGGAACTCATCTATGCCACGCCGTTGCCCCGCGTCTTCCACATTGAGCCGTTGGTGCCCATCTTTGAGGAGCGGTTTGAGCGCTTCAAGGTGCGGCTCATGCCTTTCTTCACGCTGGAAAGTTTTGACCCTAAAAGCCGCAAAGCCGTTTCAATGGACGGGACGGAGTTGACGGCGGATTTGTTCGTGTTGGTGCCGCCCCATTGGGGCGCTGAGTGCGCCCGCCGACTCGGCATCGTCGACGCGAAGGGTTTTCTGCCGACCGACCGAAACACTTTGCAGGTGGAAGGGCAGGAACGCGTCTACGCCGTCGGCGATTGCACCAATTTGGCGACGCCCAAAGCCGCGACGGCAGCGCAACGGCAAGCGTTCGTCGTCGCAGAAAACATCGTCGCACAACTGACGGGCAAAGAGGTGCGCCGCTACAACGGGCAAGTCGGCTGCGTCATTGAAGTCGGCGACGGTGAAGCGACGGTCGCCAGTTTTGATTACGATAACCCGCCCCATCCGCCCAAACCGAACAAAGCGTTGTTCCAACAGAAACGAGCGATGCGCCGCCTCTACTGGCAAGTCGTTCCGCCTGCGTTGTGAGGAGGAGACGAGACAAGCAAACGCCGCCGGAGGTGACAAACGATGCAATGGTGGACGATCGCGGTGTTGGCAGCGTTAGCGATTGCCATTGCCGTCGCGTTGCAACCGAACGAACCTCAGCCGACCGAACCGCAAAAAGATGAGCCGCAGTTCGTGACCGCCTTTGCAGTAGAAGTGCAGGAAGGGTGCGAACGCGAGTTCATCGAGCGCTTCCAAAAGCGGGCGCGTCTGATTGACAAGGTGAAGGGCTACAAGGGCATGTATGTCCTGCAGCACACGCAAACAGCGAACAAGTTTTTGGTCGTGACTCTCTGGAAAGACGAAGCCAGCTTCCGCGCGTGGGTCAACAGCGAGGAGTTCCGCAAAGCCCACGCCGAAGGCGGCGTCCCGACCAAAACGATGCAACTGGACACCTACCGCATCGTCGCAAAGTGAGGTGCGGTAACTGCGCCTTGACCCAATCGTTGCAGCACAGCAGGCGATGACCCTGCAGACTAAAGTCGGGCGCAAAAGCAACGCATCGGGAGGGGGCATTGTCATGAGCCGCTGGTTTTGGGCGGTCGGGATCGTTATCGTCGCGCTGATGCTTGTGGGGCTTTACATCCGCTGGCGACAGCCATCGCCTGTCCATCAAGTGAAAAAGGAATTGGCGCGTCTGCAACAGGCAGGCGAACCGACGACTTTGGCAGAGTTGCTCCCACCTATCCCGCCCCAACAAGACGGCACGCCGCTTTACCGACACGCTATTGCGCAACTGGAAACCGCACAAAAGTCCTTGCCGCAGCCTGTTTGGGACGACCTTTACGCCTTTCTTGAACTGCGACCGTCTAAGCCTGTCCGCCACGCCCATGTTTACAAAGCCTTGCAGGCACTACGCCCCGCTCTGCAAACTCTGCGCCACGCCGTCACTTACCCGCACATGCGCATGACGGACTGGAATGTGGAAAACCCGACGGCGGTCATGTTCCCGCACCTCGCACCTTTTCGGGAGTTTGCGCGGTTGTTGGTAGCAGAAGGGTTGTGGCGGAAGCGGCAAGGGGACATGGATGGGGCGATGGAAAGTTGCCTGACGGGCTTGCGGCTGGTGCGACGGTTAGGCGATGAACCGTCCATGATCGGCTTCCTCGTCCAAGGGGCGATTTTCGCTATCACTGTAAGCGCGTTGCAACGGATTTTGGCGGACGAAGACCCGTCACCGAACGCCTACCGCATGGTAATAGCGGAGTTACAGGCGTGGGACATTGACCGCAATTTTGTGAGGGCGTTGCAGGCGGAGCGCGTGTTCGTCATCGCCACCTGTGAGTGGCTGCAGGAAAGAGCATCGCGGAGAGAACTCAACGCGCTAACCGACCCCAGCACTACGCCACCTTTGCAGTTAAACCTTGCGGTGTGGTTGCAAAGCAAACCCGATTTGATTGCGCGCAACGAACTGAGGATGCTGCAGCACTACGAGGCGCTGATTGCCCTTGCCCGCAAGGGTGAGCCTTACGATTGGCAGGCACTAAAGCGGTTGGAAGACCGCTGGCAGCAGGAAGTTGACCGTCCTGCGAGGGGTGTGGAGCTAGGCAGCGTGGCGCTGATTTGGAACGAAAACGCTGTCGCTCAGATGCTCATGCCTCCGCTTTCAAGGCTTTTTCAAAGAGCCACGACCTATCACGCCTTGCAGCGGATTGGGATGACGGCGATGGCGCTGCGGTTGTATCGCCACGGGCACGGTCGCTATCCTGAAACGCTACAAGCCCTTGTGCCCCAATACTTGCCCGCTGTTCCCACTGACCCTTTTGACGGTAAACCGCTGCGTTACCGACGGTCGGCAAAAGGTTTTAAGGTTTGGAGCGTCGGCGAGGACATGAAAGACGACGGTGGTGTTGAAGGGAAGCCGCGATGGGTTAGGGGCGACATCGTTTGGAGGACGATGAAGTAAACGGTGTGGGAGCGAGCGCATTAACATGTGCCGATGGGTGAAGGAACAGGATGCGCGTCGGGTTAGATGCACGGGTGCTTTTTGGACCGCACACGGGCGACCGCACCTACTTGCTCAACCTCTTACAGCAGTTCGCCCGTATGGACTTGCCCCATGAGTTCACCTTGTTTACGGACCGAAGGGGCGAACTCCCTTTCGCACTGCCGTCCAATTTTCGTCTCATGCGGTTGCCGCGCCTGTCGCGTTGGCTTTACACGGGTGCCCTGTTGCCTTGCGCCTGCGCCGTCCATCGGGTTGACCTTTTGCATGGGCAATACATCGCCCCGCTCGTTGCTTCGTGTCCGACGGTGACGACGGTGCACGATGTCCACTGGCGGCGCTTCCCTGAAACTTTTCCGACCAAAGACCGTTGGCTGATGGACATCTTTTTGACACTGACTTTCCGCCGAGTCGTCAGCGTCATCACGGATTCGCGAGCATCACAAGAAGACATCGTGGCGTTTTTCGGCGTGCCACGACACAAGGTGCGGGTCATCTACCTCGCGGCTGAGGAGCGGTTTTTCGTCCGCCTTCCCGAAGGGCAACGGCGCCGCGTCTTGGAGCGCTACGGGTTGACGGACGGTTATGTGCTGTTTGTCGGTGTGTTGCAACCTCGCAAAAACCCCGTGCGGTTACTCCACGCCTTCGCGGCGCTTGATGCGACAACGCGCCAACGCCATCCGTTGGTCTTCGTAGGCAAAATCGGCTGGAAGGTGCAAGGGTTGCTGCAATCGGTCAGTGAATTGCGGTTGACCGAATGCGTGCGTTTTACGGGTTATGTGCCCGATGAGGACTTGCCCGCGCTGTATCAAGGGGCGACGGTGTTCGCCTACCCGGCGTTATGGGAAGGGTTCGGGCTGCCCGTAGTAGAGGCGATGGCGAGCGGCGCGCCCGTGTTGACTTCCGACACTTCCTCGCTGCGGGAAATTGCCGAAGGGGCGGCGGTGCTTGTTGACCCGCTGCGCGTGGAGAGCATCGCAGAAGGGTTGCGGCGATTGCTGGCAGACGCCGATTTGCGCGCTGCCTTACGCCAAAAAGGTTACGCACGCGCTCTACAGTTTTCGTGGCGTAAAACAGCAGAAGCGACGCTACGCGTTTATGAGGAAGTGGCTGCTACCCCGTAAGACGCAGCCGCCAAAGTTTTGTGCCAGTATCTCAGGTGACAGATATGGACAAGACAACAGTGTCAGTGATCATCGTCAACTGGAACACGAGGGAGCACTTGCGACGCTGTTTGAAGGCAATCTTGGAGGCGCAGAGCGATAGACATGGGACGGAAATTGCCATAGAGGTCATCGTCGTGGACAACGCATCGGCGGACGGCAGTGCGGAGATGGTGTGGCAAGAGTTTCCGCAGGTGAAGTTGGTCGCCAACGAACGCAACATCGGTTACGCCGCCGCCAACAATCAAGCAGCAGCGGTCGCGCAAGGGCAGTTCTTTCTGCTGCTTAACCCCGACGCCGAAGTGACGCCGAACGCCATCGCGCGACTGGTCGCTTTCGCACAAATGCATCCCGATGCGGGTGCGGTAGCGCCAAAACTCATCTATCCCGATGGCAGGTTGCAGCCGTCGGTGCGGTCGTTTCCGACGCCTGCCGCCTTGGTCTTTGCGGCGCTGGGGCTGGACAAACTTTTCCCGCGTTCGCGTGTGTTGGGGCGCTACCGCATGGCTTGGTTTCACTACGACCGCGTCGCGGAGGTTGACCAACCGATGGCGTCAGCGCTGTTGGTGCGGCGGGCGGCGTGGGAGCAAATTGGCGGCATGGACGCCACGCTACGGATTTTTTTTAACGATGTGGATTTTTGCTGGCGGCTAAAAATGACGGGCTGGCGGATTTACTTTTTGCCCGACGCCGTCGTCGTCCACCATCACGGCGCCAGCACCCGCTTTCTGGGTATCGGCAAATGCTGGGCGTCACATCAAGGGTTGCTGCAGTTTTACGACAAGCATTTCCGTCCGCTAATGCCTAAACCCCTTTACGCCCTTTTGCGAAGCGCCATCGCCGTCGGCAGTGCCTTGCGCATCACCGTCGCGCTCATCGCAAACTTTTTGAGGCTCACAATCACTTGCTGAGGTGAGGTGCAATGGCGGAACGGCAAGAACTCATCCCGCAGTGGTTGCTGGAAATCATGTGTTGCCCAGTCCCTGAATGTCGGGGCGATTTGGAAGTGTGGGCGGAACAGCAGCGCATCGTTTGCAAAAAGTGCAAACGCCGTTATCCCATCCGCGACGGCATTCCTGTCATGTTGATTGACGAAGCCGAACTGCCACCGCAGGGCGAGGGGACACAATGACCGACGCCCCTGTTTTGTCCGTCGTCATCGTCAGTTGGAATGTGCGCGACGATCTGCGGGAGTGCTTGCAATCGCTCCTGCACACCGAAGCACCGCCATTGGACATGGAAGTCATCGTCGTGGACAACGCATCAACAGATGGGACGGCGGAAATGGTGCGGCGGGAATTTCAGCGAGTGCAACTTCTCGTCAACGATCGCAACCTCGGCTACACGAGGGCGAACAACATCGGCATTCGCCTCAGCCGAGGCAAATACATCCTGCTGCTCAATCCTGACACAGTGGTGCACAAAGGGGCGTTGCGGGCGTTGATAGCGTGTGCGGAGGCTCATCCTGAAGCGGGGATCATCGGGGCGAAGTTGCTCAACCCCGATGGCAGCGTGCAGCGGTCGGCGCGGTCGTTTCCCGACATCGGAGCGGGACTGTTCCGCAACACGCCGCTGGGGCGCCTGTTCCCCCAAAACCCTTTCGTGCGGCGCTATTTGCTGGCAGATTTCGGTTACGACGCCGTGCGGGAAGTGGATTGGGTGTCGGGAGCGGCGATGTTGGTGCGCCGCGAGGTGTTTGAGCGTATCGGGTTGTTAGACGAGCGCTTCTGGGCATATTGCGAGGATGTGGATTTGTGTTGGCGGGCATGGCAGGCAGGGTTCAAGGTGCTCTTTTGCCCCGATGCCGTCATCGTGCACAAAGTCGGGCGCAGCAGCGACCGACGCCTCGTCCCGTCGCTGATAGAACACCACAAGAGCATGTGGCGGTTCTACCTGAAAAACTACCGTCAGCGCTACCTTCCGTTGCTGCCGCTGATCGCTGTCGGGATGCTGCTGCGGTTAACGGGTGCGTTGCTGAGAGTGGCGATACACCGCTGGCGCTTAGCGTGGCAGCAATGGACGCTCGCCCGCAAATCTGCCCCACTGCCTAACGACCCGCATCACAATGGCTAAGTGCTTAACCCACCCCGAAGCCTTGCCGATTTGCTAACGGGTGAGGGGAAGGAGATGGAGCAAATTTTGCGACGCCGCCAGCAGCAATTGAGGGATGTGGAGGACGCGGAGACGAAAGCCGCTCTGCCGCCAGTGGCAGCGCCGACAGGGCAAAGGTTGTCGGAGGCGTTCCTGCGTGACACCATCGCCATTTGCCAACAACTCGGTAGCAACTTGAATTACCTTGTCTTTGAAGTCGTTGAAGCCGAGCAGGTGCGCGATTTAGTGCACCTGCAGGGTATCATCGCTTGAGTCTCGGCGACAAGGGACGATGGTGGCGTTAGACGATTTGGGTAAACGGATGAGGCTCAACAATGGTTGACTGCTCTCGGTTGACGCGCCACCACAAAAAACGCGGTCAACGGCGTTGCAGTTTCTATCTGGGGAGTGCCAAAATTGGGGGCGCCACATTTGGTTGTCCAAGGCGGCGCAAGTGCTGGGTGATTTGCGACAAAGGAGGCGTCGTCATTGGACATCCGTGAACAATTGTGGCGGCTGCGGCGCGATTATCGCCAGCGCCCGTTGAGCGAGAAGAGTGTGCCGTCTGACCCATTTGAGTTGCTCAAGCAGTGGTTGCAAGAGGCGTTGACGGCGGGGTTGCTTGATCCCAACGCTGTCGCGTTGGCAACTGTTAGCCCTGATGGGCAACCGTCGGTGCGTGCGGTGTTGCTGCGGGATTTGAACGAACGCGGCTTCGTTTTCTTCACCAATTACGAGAGCCGGAAAGCCTGCGATCTTCAGCACAACCCAAAAGCCGCTCTCCTGTTCCTCTGGTCGCCGCTGGAACGGCAAGTGCGCGTTGAGGGCGTCGTGGAACGGGTTAGCGACGCTGAATCCGACGCCTACTTTCGCACGCGCCCACGCAGTTACCAATTGGCAGCATGGGCATCTCCGCAGAGCCAGCCTATTCCCGACCGTGCCTTTTTGGAGCGACGCTATCAGGCGATGGCAGAGCGCTTCGCGGGACAAGAAGTGCCTCGCCCACCCTTTTGGGGCGGCTTTCGGCTCACACCCGAGCGCATGGAGTTTTGGCAAGGACGCGCCAACCGGCTACACGACCGCTTGCTTTACATTCGCCAGCCCGACGGCAGTTGGCGGATTCAGCGCTTGGCTCCTTAGCCATGTTCATCGCAACAACTCGGCAAGCCAAGTGAGGACAAGCACCGACCGCACCGACCAACAAACAGTGCGTAACCAGTTGGATGCGACCAGCCAGCGAACCGTGCGCTCATCAAAACCGCGGGTGAGCCGTCCGTGCAGTGGCGATTGAACGAAAGCGGTTGAAAGCCAAATGACGCCCAAAAGGGCTAAGTTAAGCCGCAACGCTTTTTCGCTGATGCCGACGAGGGGTTTACACCATACCAGCCAGAAGGCTGTCGCCATTTCCGCCAACATTGGCGGAACGACGACGAAAGCCGTCCAAAAAGTGTGCGCTGCTTCATAGCGGGCAAATTGGGCGATGCCGACAAGACGATAAAGTGGATAATGCACCAGTTGCACGAACCAACTGACGCCCGTCATAAAAAGGGTTGCTGCCACATGCACTAATAGCACCCAAATCTCCACGCGATGCCACTCCTTTGTCGCGTCGCCCAACGCTGCGCCGCAAAAACTTTGTCGCAACGGAGGTGAAAACATTGTGCGCATCGTTAGCATTGTCCGCAGGGAATTACGGTTGCACGACAACCCGCTGTGGCAGGGCGCTGATGACCACGAGATCGTCCCGTTGTTCGTTCTGGACGACTTCAACCAGCGCGAGCACGGCGACAACTTGCGGGCACTGTTCTTCTTCGCCCTGAACGAGCTACGCCAGCAAATTGCGATGCGGGGCGGGCACTTGTATTGCATCCGCGCAGAGCAGCAAGCGGCATTCCTTGCTGCCGTTAAGCCTGACTTGGTGCGTTTTTGTGAAGACCATGAACCGCATTCACGCGAACGAGACGCAGCACTGATACGACTCCTTGACCGCATGGGTTTTCGCTACACCGTTTTGCGCGACAGCACTTTAACACCTGTTCCTGAAAAACCCTTTGCGACCTTCACACAATTTTACAAGCGCCATTTTTTACCGTCACTGCAGGGCAAAGGCACACCCGGTTACCCAGTACCGCGCCGTTTCAACACACCGTGCATTTCTTTTCCCGAAACCACATTGCCCCAAGTACAAAGCGAAGCAGCCCGACATTGGTGTGCCAGCGAGGCAGAAGTTTTACGCCGATGGCGCCATTACGCTCAACATCATTTGCCTGCTTACGAACGCACGCGCAACTTTTTGACAACGACCGCAAGTTCGCGGATGAGCCCCTATATTCGCTGCGGATTGATTTCACTGCGCCGACTGTATCGCGATGCCCTTGAAGTTAGCGAGGCGTTCGTGCGCGAACTGGCATGGCGAGACTTTTATGTGCACTTGCTGTGTCATTACCCTGAAACGGCAACACGAGAGTGGCGGAGCGAATGGCGCGGGTTTGCGTGGCGCCATGATGACCGCGATTTCGCCCGATGGTGTGCGGGTCAGACAGGTTTCCCACTTGTTGACGCAGCGATGCGCCAACTAAAGCAAGACGGTTGGATACCCAATCGTGTGCGCATGGTCGTCGCCAGTTTCCTGACAAAGCAGTTGCGCATTGATTGGCGCTGGGGTGAACGGCACTTTTATCGTCACCTCGTTGATGCCGACTTAGCGCAAAATGTCGGCAACTGGCAGTGGGTCGCGGGGTGCGGGGCTGATGCCGCCTCTTACTTCCGCATTTTCAACCCGCTGCTACAAGCCCGTAAGTTTGACCCTGAAGGCGACTACATCCGTCAATTTGTCCCCGAATTGCGTCATGTGCCGACACAAGCGTTGTTTGACGCGTCATTGCTTCGCCAGCATGCACCTGACTATCCGCCACCGATGGTGGATTTAGACGAAACGCGGGTTGCATTTCAATCAGTTGTCCGCGCCCACTTTTCGGCGCTAAAGCCTATTGACAAGTAGACGGCGCACGGCTTAAAATAATGCGCGGTCGTGAGTGTGGCAGGGTATAACTGACGATTGACGAGTTCATAGAGGGAAGTGGTTGGGTCGCCACCTCACGGCTGGGCATACGGGTAGCCCTCCCCTCGCCGCCCGTCGCACAGACACCTTCCGACGAGGGGGCCCCGGCACGAGGCGCGCTCGCCTCGTTCTTTTGTGCACTTTGCGCAGGTGGATTCTGCCTGACGCAGGGCAAGGAGGTGAGACGCGATACAGTTGCCGGAGCCCTTTCGGTTCCTGCGCGTTGGTTGGTGGATCGTCCATATCATCGCCATCGGGCTGATCTTCTGGTTAGGTCGTCTGTCTGCCCGGTAAGCGCGTTCCCTGACAACCTCAGTGGAAGGAAGGTGTCTTTGCGATGGCGGACATCTTAGAAGTCGCTGTGCAAGCGGGTAACTTTAAAACCCTCGTCGCCGCTGTGCGAGCGGCGGGTTTGGTGGACACTCTCAAGCAATCTGGTCCGTTCACGGTGTTTGCCCCCACTGACGATGCCTTCGCCAAACTACCCGCAGGAACGGTGGACGAACTGGTCAAGCCTGCGAACAAGGACAAACTTGTCAAGATTTTGACCTACCATGTCGTCGCAGGCAAATACATGTCTACTGAGGTCAAACAACTCTCCGATGGTGCCAAAGTGCCCACACTTTGCGGAGAACCTATCACGGTGACTTTCAAGGACGACGACATCTTTGTGGACGGGGCGAAAGTCATCGCAACCGATATCGTCGCAGATAACGGCGTCATCCATGTCATTGACGCCGTGATCTTGCCGTCTGAATTGTAAACGCCCAGCGCTGCGCCGTCTTGTCCGGTGTGCGGGGTTGGTTGTCTGCCAACCCCGCGCCGCTTACCAGTGCAAAGCAAGGTGCCCTTTGGGCGCACCAAATCTTAAAAGGAGGGGTGTTGTATGTTGGTGCTGCATCGGTTGCTGACGGTCGGTGCCGTCGTCGCTGTTGTGGGAAGTTGGACGGTGGCGCAATATGGCGGCGGTGCTCAGCCTACTGGAGATATACCTACCGTCGCCGTCAAAGCGGGGCAATTTAAAACGCTGGTGAAAGCCCTGCAGGCTGCCGAGTTAGTAGATGCCTTAAAAGGCAAAGGTCCCTTCACGGTGTTTGCGCCGACCGACGCCGCGTTCGCTAAACTGCCTAAAGGCACGCTGGAGGAACTCCTCAAGCCCGAAAATAAAGAAAAACTCCGCTCCATCCTGCTCTACCATGTCGTTGCGGGCAAATACCTCGCCGCCGATGTCAAAAAACTCAAAAGCGGCACGCAAGTGGAGACACTGCTGAAGGGTAAGAAAATCACTGTCACCCACAAGCGCAATAGCGTCTATGTCAACGACGCAAAAGTCATCAAGACGGATGTGATGGCGAGCAACGGCGTCATCCATGTGATTGACAAGGTGATCCTGCCGCCTGAGAAGTGAAAGGTCGGCTTAGGCGGAGCGGTGCATGGCGCTGCGCCGCTCCGCCCTTTTATCTCTGCAAAGGGAGCGTGACGAGCGTGTTCAAGCCTAACATTGACACACCCCAACGCTGGGTGCGGGGTATCAGCGGAACTGCATTGCTTTTAGCAGCAGTTGTGTTGCCCCGCCTTCCCGCGTGGGGACGGCTCGCATTGGCAGCACTGGGAGTCTTGGGTATCGCTCAAGCCCTTTCGGGCATCTGACTAGGGTGTTGGCTGCGGGACGCAGCCGTGAGACGCCAGCGATGAAGTTCCGCCAAGCCTTTATCGTGCGTGCCCCGTTGCAGAAAGTGGCGGCGTTTTATCGCGACCCGCGCAGCCTACAGGCTATCACGCCCCCGATAGTTCCTATCCGATTGCGTTCAGCGCCCGCACAGTTGCAACAGGACGACGAAATAGACCTGGTGCTGTGGCTTATTGGCGTGCCTGTCCATTGGGTCGCCCGCGTCGTCACCATTGATGAACAAGGATTCACCGACTGCCAAATCAGCGGACCGTTTGCCCGCTGGACACACCGCCACCAATTCGTGCCAATAAGTGCCAACTGCACGCAAATCGTGGACGAAATTGATGCAGCCTTATCCCACCATCCCCTTAAAGCACTTGTCGGCATTTTGCTGTGGTTGGGGCTGCCACTGTTATTTGCTTATCGGCGCTGGAAAACGAGGCGGTTGCTAGAACACCCGCCTCTATTGCGCCCATCTGAAGGGATGTGCTCCGATGAAAGTTGTCGTCATCGGCGCTGGAATCGGCGGCTTAACAGCCGCTGCACTGCTAGCGAAAAGGGGTTTAAGCGTGACCGTGCTGGAAGCCCATGAATCGCCGGGCGGATGTGCGGCAACTTTTTGCGTTGACGGCTATCGGTTTGATGTCGGCGCAACGGTCGCAGGCGGTTTTGCTCCCGACGCCCCAATGAGCCTGTTGGCACACTGGCTTGGCATTCGTTGGGACGCTCGTCCCGTTGACCCCGTGATGACCGTGCACCTACCCGATGGGACGCGCGTCGTGCGCTTCAGCGACTCGCAACGATGGGGCACGGAACGCCGACGCGCTTTTGGCGATGCTGCTGAAGCGTTTTGGCGATGGCAAGAGCGAACGGCGGACGCCCTCTGGGCATTCGCGATGATGCTACCTCCTTGGCGTCCTCAGTCGCAAGCAGAACTGCGACAGTTGACAAAGTTGATAGCGAAGTTCTTTGCCGAAAAACCCTCTCGCGCGCTGCTGCTTGCTGACGCGTTTCGTCCCGTCGCCACCCACCTTGCAATCGCATCGCCTCAATTGCGTTTGTTCGTGGACGCCCAACTGCTCATCTCGGTGCAATGCACTGCAGAGCGGGCTAACGGTCTTTTCGGTGCCGCCGCGCTGGACTTGCCTCGTAGGGGCGTCGTGCATTTTCGCGGCGGTATGGGCACGCTGGCGCAAACACTCGCTGACACGGTCGTGCGGCATAGTGGCGCCGTGATTTATAACTGTCGCGCAAAGCGCATCGTAATGGAAGGTAACAAGCCTGTTGCAGTGGAAACGGCTAATAGCATGAGTATACCTGCCGACATCGTGGTCGCTAATTTGACACCTGCAAGCGTCGTTGAGTTGCTAGGGGACAAAGCGCCCCGGTGGCTACGATACCAAACGCCTTTCCCTTACGACGGTTGGGGTGCGTTTGTCGTTTACGCAGGTGTGGACGCATCTGCTGTTCCGCCTAACTTCTGCCCGCACCATCAAATCATCACAGTTGAACCGCTGGCGGAAAGCAACAGCGCCTTTTTGTCGCTCAGCCCTGAATGGGACGAAACCCGCGCACCACACGGGTACCGTGCTGTCACCATTAGCACCCATACAAAGTTGGCACCTTGGTGGCGGTTGTGGCGAACGGATAAAGCCGCCTACGAGCAGCGCAAACAGGAGTGCACGGAACGCCTGCTTGCCGCTGCCGATCGGGTCATCCCGCAGTTTCGCGAGGCGACGACACGGGTGCTCGCCGGCACACCTATCACCTTTCAGCGCTACACGGGTCGTCCTTTCGGCTGGGTCGGTGGGTTTCCGCAGACTTCGCTGTTCCGCTGTCTTCCGCCCCGCATCGCAACCGGCATTTGGCTCGTCGGCGATAGCGTTTTTCCAGGACAATCCACTGCAGCAGTCGTGTTGGGAGCGCTACGCGTGGCGCAGGCTATTTTGCGTGAATGGCGTCTTTGCGACGGCTCTGACTTCTTCATTCAATCAACGACAATGTCGCGTTTAGCCCTGCAAGGCAGGTGATGCATGTGAGAACACTCATCATCGGTGCAACAGGGAGCATCGGCACAGCGTTGGCACACCAGTTAGCAGCCAGAGGACAACCGCTTTGCCTTTCTGGGCGTAACATTGAGAAGTTAACAGCGTTAGCCAAGATGCTGAACGCCGTTGCCGTCCCCGCCGACCTCGCTGATGAATCGCAGGTCGCTGCCCTTCTGGCTCAAGCCGGTGAATTGGATTTGCTCATTTACGCAGCAGGGTGTGTTGAGCGGGTAAACCTGCGTCAGATGACGCTGCAAGATTGGCAACGCGTTATTGACGCCAACTTGACAGGCGCCTTTCTGGTGCTCAAGCACGCCCGGTTCCGTCGTAACGCCCGCGCCGTTTTCATCGGTGTTTACCCCGAACTGCTGCGAGTCAAGGGGCTATCGGCTTACGCTGTCAGCAAGGCAGGGTTGGAAGCGCTGTTAAACAATGCGCGCCGTGAGATGCGTGTGGAAGGTGTTCACCTCATCCTTGTGCGCATGCCTGAAGTCGCCACAGACCTTTGGTCGGTATTGGGTGGGGCGCCCAAACGCGCCCTCTGTCCCGATGATGCGGCTCAAAAGCTCCTTGACGCTGTCTTCACCGAACCGTGTCCCGAAGTCGTGGAGATCGCTCGTCCCCGATAATTGCCCTTCGCTTAGAACCGATGTGTTACAGCGTTGTCGTTGTAAGGGCAATGCCCACACCTTAGGGCTGACCGGTGATCAACGATGGTGCGTTATGTCGGTTTTGCCTGCACGACCTACACGAAGGGTTGGACGACCAACCGCACCTTTCGGTTGGCTAACCTATCTGAAGCGAAGTTACGCAGCGCTGTGACGGCGAATTTGAATGACCTTGAATGCATCCTCACATGGATGACTCGGTTTCCGTCCTTGCGCCTGTTTCGTATCGGCTCTTCGCTTATTCCCTTCGCCTCCCACGAACGCTTTCAATTTGATTGGCAAGAAATGTTTGGCGAACGGTTGCGCTCCATCGCCCATCGGTTTTTGTCCTTTGAATTCCGCTTCTCTATGCACCCTGGGCAATACACTGTCTTAAACGCGCCTGATTGCAGCGTTTACCGCAAAGCCGTGCGGGAAATCATCTATTCGTGCCAAGTGTTGGATGCCATGGGGTTGGACGCTTCGCACAAGGTCATCGTGCATGGCGGGGGTGTTTACGGCGACAAAACTGAAAGCCTGCGTCGGTTAGCGCAACGGCTGCGCTGCTTGCCTGAAGAGTTGCGGGGTCGCATTGCATTGGAGCACGACGAACGGTGTTTTTCCTTTGCCGACATCGTGTCCGTTTGCGAGGACGTTGGCATTGCTCCGGTCTTTGACTGGCACCACGATAAGTTGCTGCCCACGCCCAATTTGGAGCGTTGGCTGCGAAGGGCAAAAGCGCTGTGGAACACCGTTCCTGAAGTGCACATTTCATCACAAAAGCCCGGCGTACCCTTGGGCGCACACGATTTGTTTGTGGACCCCGCTGATGTGCGGAGTTTGATCGCTGCCTTGCCTTTTGTCGTTGATCTCATGGTAGAGGCAAAGGCGAAAGAGCTGGCAGCCTTGCGTGTGCGCAACTGGCTAAGGCGCCACGACGCTTTGTTGTCCGAAATGCCAGCGCAAAGGACGGTGTGACTTGATGCGCGTCTTGATTGCCGGAGCAGCAGGTTATGTCGGTAGCCATCTCGTGCCCACTCTGTTGCAAAAAGGCTACCGTGTTCGCTGCCTTGTTCGGTCAGCAGGTAAGTTACGCCCATTTGCATGGGCAGACAAAGTGGAAGTCATAGAAGGCGATGCGGAAGATGCTGACGCTGTGCGCGCTGCACTGCAAGGCATTCATGCCGCCTACTACCTGTTGCACAGCCTCACGGTGGCAGACTTTGAACGGCGCGACGCGCAAATTGCCGAGCAGTTCGGATACATCGCCAAGCAGAAACGGGTGCGCCAAATCATTTATCTCAGCGGGTTAGGAGATGAACGCGAAAAACTGTCCCGTCATTTGCGGAGCCGACACGAAACGGGACGACGGTTACGGACTGGGAGTGTGCCTGTGTTGGAATTCCGTTCAGCAGCGATCATCGGAGCAGGGAGTCTGCCCTTTGAAATGGTGCGCTACTTGACCGAGCGGTTGCCCGCCATGATTTGTCCCCGTTGGGTCCGAACCGAATTACAACCGATTGCTATCAGCGATGTCATCGCTTACCTGACGACCGCTTTGCAATTGCCCCCGACTAACGCGATCGTGGAGATCGGTGCACCTGATGTCGTCAATTACCTTGCAATGATGCGCTACTACGCCGCATTACGGGGGCTGCGACGCCTTATGGTTACCGTCCCTGTTTTTACGCCCGAACTGGCATCCTACTGGGTTGGGTTGATCACACCCATTTCAGCGCGAGTAGTGCGCCCACTTATTGAAGGACTGCGCAACAATTTGCTCGTGCTACACCACGAGCCTGCGTTGCGTTTGTTCCCTGACATTCGCCCGATGTCGTGGCGAAGAGCGATGCTGCGTGCTGTCAAGGGCTACGGCATGGAGGGCAACGCAGAAGGATTTTGGCGCAGTGTCAGTTATGAAGGGCACCCCGTCGGCATGCGATGGGAGAACGGGCGCGTTATTGAAACGCACAAGCAATGCGTCCGCGCCCCTGCAGAAGCTGTGTTCGCGATCGTCAGTCAACTTGGAGGTGAAACGGGTTGGCTTTACGCTGATGCTCTTTGGCAACTAAGGGGCTTGATGGACGTATTGGTCGGCGGTGTTGGGTTGCGCCGAGGACGCCCGCACCGCCCACTGCAAATCGGCGATGCTGTAGATTTTTGGCGCGTGGATGATGTTGAGCCTCCGCACCTGTTACGGTTGAAAGCCGAAATGCGTTTGCCTGGCGAAGCTTGGTTGCAATTCCGCATCGTCCCCAAAGGCACAACGAGTTTACTCGTGCAATCCGCTGTTTTTGAACCCTACGGTTTGCTCGGCTTATTTTACTGGTTTGCCCTTTTCCCTCTACATACCCTCATCTTTGCAGGACTTTGCTCCGCTATTGCCCAGCGCGCTGAAGCCTCGCTTTTGCCCTCATCCCGGTCACCTTCCGAAAGTCCCACAAATACTCCACGCTGAACGGCGACCACATTCGCCCCTTTGGCAGCGATCAAAGATAAACGCAGGCGTATAATTCATGACGACCGCACCTTCCTCAAAATCACAGAATCCGCATTACTATCAAGGTGCGGAAGTTTTCCACGAACTCGTCTTGTCCCTTAACGGCAAGGTTTTAGCAATGAGCGTGGGGACAATGCGACCGATGGCACAGCGTTCATGGCAGACTTTTGAACGGTGACGGCGATGTCAAAGCAACGGATGAAAGCGCCGACACGGAGAGAACCTGCAGCACAGTTGCCGAGCGATTGGAAGACTCACTGGAAGCAAGTGCAAGGTTGGCTGCCTGTCGCGCTCTACGCTGTCTTTGCCCTCGCCTTGCCTTTTTTGACGGGCACGAATGATCTGTTGTGGACAGGTATCGTGTTGGCAACTCTTTTGGCTCTGGGCATCGCGGCAGTTGTGGGGAATCTTTGGCGCAAGCAGATGCTTCCGTTGACCGTTGCGGAAATTTGCTTGCTGGCGTTCGTCGGATGGCAGTGGTTGACAGTTGCGCCGTCAGTTTACCGGTGGGCAAGTTTGTTAGAAGCAGGGCGATGGACGGCGTTCGCAGTTGTCGCCTTGGTGGTGCGGCGCTTATGTGATGAACGGCGGGGCTTATGGGTAGCGGGGGTTTTCGTCGCGGTGGTGACCGTCACGGCATTGCAAGGGTTAGCGGATTATGCCCTCAACGCAGCGATGGGCAATTTAGCGTGGCGCATTTTTGGACCGTTTTTGCAGCCCAACTTGTTCGCCAACTTTTTGTTGATGGGTTTTTTCGTCGCTTCTGGAATTTTGTGGCAGCGCCCGCAGGGTTGGGCGGTGCTGCCCGCCTTTGTCGCCTTTCTTTTGTTCATCGCGATGGTGTTGACAGGTTCAAAAGGGGCATTGCTAGCGTGGCTTATCGGGATGATAGCGCTCGGCGCCATAGCGATGACGCAATCCACCGCGAAGCGGACTCGCAAGCGGTTGTGGCTGGCTTTGGTGCTCGGTTTGGCGACGCTGTGTGCGACGGCGGTTTTTGTCCCCCCCGTTCGGATGCGGTTTGAGACGCTGTGGACGGCGCAAGCGCATTCGTCGTTGTTCCGCTGGCTCGTGTGGAAAGCAACGCTCACGGGGGCAACGGCAAAACCGTTGGCAGGATTTGGTGCAGGCACTTTTGAATGGGTTTATCCGCAGTTCACGACGGTCGGTTTCACGCGCCATGCGCACAACGGTTTTTTGCAGGTGGCAATGGAAAGCGGTTTCGCTGGTTTGGCGCTCCTTCTCCTTTTCTTTGCCGTTTTGCTTTTCACTCACTTCGCTTGCCTACCGACCCACCGAACCGCCAATTTGCCGAATTCCAACCCGCCTGCCTACCGCCTTTCCGATTTACCCATCCGTTACGGTTGCATCGCTGCGGTCATCGCCTTTTGCTCGCACAATCTCGTTGAGACGGCGTGGATGACACTGGCAAATTTGCTGACGCTGGCGGTTGTGTGCGGAATTGTGCTTGCGCCGCCTGCTGACCTGCAGGCTGCTGAGTTACCGAACGCTCATTTACTGACTTGCCGAACTGTTCGTTTGCCTTGGAAATGGCAATGCGTCTTGTTGGTTCCGTTGCTTGGCGGGCTTTGGCATACAATTGCAGTGGCGCGTGGGGCGTATTTCGCTGGGTTGGCGCGGAAAGAGGTGTTGCCATCAGCGCGCCTTTATTGGCTGGAGCGGGCGGGTGAAGTTGACCCGCTCAACGCGCGGCACAAAATTGACCGCGCGGTGTTGCTGGCTGCGTGGTCGGAAGCGACGGGCGATGAAGGTCGGCTCCAACAAGCGCTGCAATTGTGTGAGGAAGCCATCCGCTTGCAGCCGACGCGTTCGGGCAATTACAAGGTCAAGGCGCGCATTTTACAGACGATGGGCAAACTGGATGAGGCTGAAAGGGCGCTGCGCACTGCCTTGCGGTTCAACCGAACGGACACGGAGGCGCTACTGCGGTTGGGCGAATTGTTGGAGTGGCAGAACAAAACCGGCATGGCGTTGCAAATTTATCGGCAGCTGGTAGCGCTGGAGGAAAGCGCTTACGGGCGTTACAAACCCGTTGAGCAGTGGCAGGACATTTTCATCGCGGCGGGCAAAGTGCGGTTGGCGGAACACCTGCTGGCAAGTGGCAAGCGCAACGAAGCGCGGTTGCTCCTTAACAGCGCTGCGAAAGCGTTCCGCAGTTTCCGCGATGCCTATTTGCCCATCCTGAAAGCCGGCGATCCTGAGGCGGCGCACGGACAAGGGGAATTTGTGCGGCGGCAACTGGGTGAAATCCAGCGGCTGTTACGGTTGAGCCGCAGCGGAGCGGGGTGACGCCAAAGTGACGACGGTGAGAGTGTTGGTCGTTCATGGACCGAACCTGAACCTTTTGGGTGAACGCGAGCCGCAAGTTTATGGGACGGCAGCGCTGGACGCCATTAACGCTGCGCTGCAGACACTGGCAACGGAGTTGGGCGCTGAACTGCAAATCGTGCAAAGCAACCACGAAGGCGCTCTGATTGACGCCATCCATGCAGCACGCCGCTGGGCAGACGCGATCGTCATCAACCCAGGGGCGTTGACGCACTATTCCATCGCTTTGCGGGACGCACTGGCTGCGGTCGGGCTGCCCGTCGTGGAGGTGCACCTGAGCAACATCCACGCGCGTGAGGAGTTTCGCCGCTATTCAGTCATCGCCCCCATCGCTGTCGGACAGATTTGCGGCTTTGGCGTGGACAGTTACCTGCTGGGGTTGCGGGCGGCGGTCGCTATCGCACGGCAGCGCCAACCAATTTCAAAGGAGGCGCCCTGAATGGACTCAGCAATTTTCCGGCACCGCTTGCAGCGCGTCCGTGAACAGTTGCAGGAGCGGCGCTTGCAAGCGGTGATCGTGTTCAATCGCGCCAGCATCCGCTACTTGACCGGTTTCACCGGCAGCGCCGGCGTGTTGGTCATCGGGCGCGACGACGACGCCATCTTGGTCACCGACGGACGCTATCAAACGCAGGCAAAGGAACAAACGCGTGGGACGCAGGTGCAGGTCACCGTTACCCGTCGCTACCCGCAAACGGTCGCGCGGTTGGTGCAGAAGAAGCGGTGGAGGCAGGTAGGGATAGAGAGCCACTATTGCACTGTCGCCTTTCTGGACGCGCTGCGCGACCAACTGAAGGGGACGGCGACGCGGTTGCTCAGCACGGCAGACCTTGTGGAACCGCTGCGAGCGGTAAAAGATGACGCGGAAATCGCCCTAATTCAGAAAGCAGCGGCGCTGGCAGATGCCGCCTTTGAGCATGCCCTCAGCGTGTTCAGAATCGGCATGACAGAGCGTGAGTTGGCGTGGGAGATAGAGGCGTTTTTACGGACACACGGAGCCGACGGTTTAGCCTTTCCGCCGATTGTTGTGTCTGGTGAACGGACCGCTCTTCCTCACGGAGCACCGTCTGAACGCCGCATCGGCAAAGGGGATTTAGTGACTTTTGATCTGGGGGCTTCTGTAAAGGGCTATTGTTCGGATTTGACACGCACGATCGTCGTGGGACGCCCGACATCGGAACAGAGGCGACTGTATCGCGCCGTCTGGGAGGCTCAACAACGCGGCATAGAGACCCTCCAGGTCGGTGTCAAAGCCCGCACCGTCCATCAAGTTGTCCGCCAATCGCTGAAGGCTTACGGTCTTGATAAATTCTTTCTGCACAGCACCGGGCACGGTGTCGGCTTGGAAGTCCATGAGGCACCCGCGCTTAGCCACCGCTCCCGTGAAACTTTGCGCGCGGGTATGGTCGTTACAGTAGAACCGGGGGTTTACGTTCCCCCAATGGGTGGTGTGCGTCTGGAAGATTTAGTATGGGTGCGAGAAAAGAGCGTTGAGTTGCTCAGCCGTGCACCTAACCCACCTAAGTTATTGAGCCTTTAGCGAAAGGGGCGAGAACCTGTTTGTGCTGGTGATCAGTTTGGTCTTTGCGACATCAGCAATAGCACATGCTGATCCGGTCACTGCCTTGTCGGCGCTTAAAGGACGCGTCATAGACAACCTCGTCTTGCGCGATTTGCGGGGCAAATCTTACCCGTTTAGTCAATGGCGTGGCAAAGTCGTCGTGATGAACTTTTGGTCACCAGGCTGAAGCGCCTGCGGTGTGGAGGTGCCACACCTTGCTAAGTGGGCACGACGCTACGGGCGCCAAGGCTTGGTCGTCATCGGGCTCTCCACAGCAAGCCCAGAAGAACAACGGGAAGCAGCCCGACGGTTTGGCGTCAATTACCTGCTGCTGCGATGGGAGCCCAACCGGTTGCCACTGTCTTTGCGGCGCATCACGGTGACGCCCACGACTTTGCTTATAGACCGCTACGGCTATATCCGCGAGGTGCAAGTCGGTCTGTTGTTTGGCGAACGGCTTCGCGAGTTTGAACGCCGATTGGTGGCGCTTTTAAAGGAGCGCGCGACCCGAACGAGGTGACGCTCAATGGCGCGCTTTGGGAAACGGGTCAATGCTTTTCTCAAGCGCCGCTGGCAGCGGGAAGTGCTCAAACATCGTTGGCGGGCATGGCGATGGTTGGCGACGCGTTCAGCGCAATCTCTCCACGGCAGCCTTCGCGCTTTCCTCTTTAGCCTAAAATTGCCCCCACAAGAGCGCGTCGCCCAATTACGCGTCTACGCTGACCGCTTGAAACGCATGTCGCCCCAGCATTAGCACCCTCACGCCAAGGAGTTGATGCGCCATGCGTGCAGTGGCGTTGACCGTTTTCATCGTTGCCGGTTTGGTGGTATGGCTGAGTATCCCACCTTTTACCCAAGCGCCTCGCAAGAAACTCATCTACTATGGTTGGGGCATCAGGGATACGATGTATGTCCGAGAACATTGGCAAGAGATGGAGCTGATGCCCTTTGACGGCATCGGCATCGCCGTCGCCATTGACAGAAAGGCTTGGCAAAAAGGTGAGACCCACACGGGCAATCAACTGGCATGGAACTTGTTCGGTCCTAAAGCCTTTCGCTTGGAAGATTTTCGCCCCGCCATTGACGACCTAAAGGCTGCCCGATGGCGCAAGTTCACCGACAACTTTCTGCCTGCTTGCATTTGCTCGCAAGGGCAGGATTTTGGCTTCAACTGGTTTGACGATAGGCGATGGAAGGTCATTGTCAACAATTGGCGGGTTTTGGTGACGATTGCCAAAGAAGGTGGCATGAAGGGCATCATCCTTGACCCTGAGCACTACGGCGCTTACTTTTTCCATTATCCGTCCATGCGGGAGCGAGTGGACAAGCCGTTTGCGGAGTATGTGGAGCGGGTTCGGCGATGTGGACGGGCGTTGACGGAAGCGACGAGGGAGGTTTTCCCCGACATCACCGTCCTGATGTTTTGGGCGCATTCATATTTACCGATGCATCCTACCGAACGGAAAAAATCACCCGAGCAAAACGCTTATGGGTTGTTGCCTGCGTTTGTGGACGGGATGATGGAGGCGGCGGACGAGCGGGCAAAGTTTGTGGACTTGTGCGAGTTTGCTTACGGGTTCAAGGAGCGTCACCAGTTTTTGGAAGCCTACCACACCATCGTCAACAAAGCCGCTGCTTTTTCGCTGTTTCCTGACCTTTATCGCCGCAAAATGCGCGTCGGGTTTGGGTTGTGGCTGGATTACAACAGCGTGAGGCAACCTTGGGATGTGAGGGACTTTCGCAGAAACTACTTCTCACCCGCTGAGTTTCAGCGGTCGTTGCAGACGGCGTTGGAGTTGAGCGACGAGTATGTTTGGATTTACTCCCACCAACCTCGCTTCTTTCCTCGTTCCAACTTACCTGATGCCTATTTGAATGCCATCAAAGCGGCGCGGGCAGCGGTCGGATTGTCTGAATGAGGAGGAGGGTAGACGCTGTGGCGGCGTTTCCCCAGCAAGTGGACGCAGAGACGGGCGTGACAGTATGGTCACGGACGGAGTAGGTGACAACATCGGGCTTTATCTCACCGCCAATGCCTTCACCAGCGACGGTGAACATATTGTCTTTGCCTCTGATCGGACAGGTGCGTTTCAGTTTTACCTGCTCAACTTGAAAACGGGCAAGGTGCGGCAATTGACGCATCGGCAAGGCATCGTCTTCTTTTCAGGGTGCGTCAGTGGTCGTGACCGCCTTTACTACTCGGATGGACGAGGGTGTTACGGAGATCAGCAAATTTACGGGCATTTTGCGTGGGGGCAATGGCGCCACGAACTCAAATACTTCCAGTTCTACCATCGCCCGTTGTCGGTCGTCTTTGCCATTGAAGGGGAGACCCGTCGTGCCCACGCGGTTTGGGGCGACCACATGTTCATCATGGAGCGTCATGGCGGAAGCGACTGGGTGAGGCGTTTGCCTGTTGCCACCTTTATTGGGCAGATGCCGCTCCTGTCATAAAGCGGCTGCTGCAGTAAACTGGACGGGCATTGCCGCGCTCATCGCTACCCGCGTTCGGGTGATGACGAAACAGCCCCACCAAGGATGGCTTGGCGCAGTTCCAAGATGGCTTTGGTGACATTGATGCCGCGCGGGCAAGCGTCCACGCAGTTGAACGCCATGTGGCAGTTGAAGACACCGCCATACTCGGCGAGAATTTGCAGCCGCTCTATTGCCGCGCGGTCGCGGCTGTCAAAGACGAAGCGATGTGCCGCAACGAACGCGGCAGGTCCGAGAAATTCGCTGTTGACCCAAAACACGGGGCAACCTGTCGTGCAGCAGGCGCACAAGATGCATTTGGTCGTGTCGTCATAGCGCTCGCGCTCTTCAGGCGATTGTAACCGCTCTTTTTCGGGGGGCGGCTCGTCGTTGATGAGATAAGGCATGACCCGCCGATACTTGGCGAAAAAGGGTTCCATGTCCACGACCAAATCTTTGATGACCCGAAAGCCCCGCAGCGGCTCAAGGGTGATGGGTTGCTTGAGGTCTTTGACGAGCGTTTTGCAAGCGAGCCGATTTTTGCCGTTGATGACCATCCCATCGGAGCCGCAAATGCCATGCCCGCAGGACCGCCGAAATGCCAGCGTCCCGTCATGTTCGTCGCGGATGGTGTGCAACAAATCCAACACGCGGTCGCTGGGGTCGGCGTCCACCCGAAATTCCTGCCAGTAAGGTTGACCGTCCTTTTCAGGATCAAACCGCAAGATGCGCACTTGCACCTGCATCGTTTCGTTCACCTCGGCAACACGGTTGCGAAATTTTTGGGCATGCTGTCGCACGCCTCTCAATATTTCCGTTCCTGCGGCGGATACTTGGTGATGACGACGGGCTTGTAGCGGAACTCTACCTCTGCATCGCCTGCCTTGTGCCCTTTGTCCCGCCGGTAGATGAGCGTGTGTTTGAGCCAGTTGGCGTCGTCGCGCTGGGGAAAGTCCTCACGGTAATGGGCGCCGCGACTTTCCGCGCGGTTGAGGGCGCTGGCGACGAGGGCTTCGGCGCAATCCAACAGGTAGCCCAATTCCAGCGCTTCAATGAGGTCAAGGTTGAACGCCCGATGGTGGTCGTCCAACCGCACCTGCGCATATTGCCCTTTCAAATCCCGCACCTTGTCCCAACACTCCCGCAGCCCGTCGCCCGTGCGCAGGACGGACGCCTTGTCCATCATGACTTCCTGCAGTGCGCGCCGAATTTGACCGACGCGCCATTTGCCGTCGGTGTTGTTGAGCAAGTGTCGGATGCGTTCCATTGTCATCGCTTCAGGCTTGTCGGGCAATGGCGGGAAGTCAGCCTCACGACAGAATTGCGCCATATGCAACCCCGCCCGTCGCCCGAACACGAGGATGTCCACGAGCGAGTTGGTGCCCAACCGATTTGCCCCGTGCACTGAGACGCAGGCACATTCGCCCGCTGCGTAGAAGCCGGTGAGGGGTGTGTTCTTTTCGTCCACAACGACTCGCCCATGCACATCGGTCGGGATGCCGCCCATCGCGTAATGCGCCGTCGGTTGGACGGGGACAGGCTCTTTTTCGGGGTCAACGCCCAAGTAGATGCGGGCAAATTCGGTGATGTCGGGCAGTTTCTTTTCCAACACCTCTTTGGGCAAGTGGCGGACATCCAAATGCAAGTAATCTTTACCGTTGACCCCGCGCCCTTCGCGGATTTCCAGATACATCGCCCGACTGACCAAATCGCGGGGCGCCAATTCCATTAACTTGGGCGCATAACGCGCCATGAAGCGTTCGCCTAACCCGTTGAGGAGGTAAGCCCCTTCACCCCGCGCCGCTTCGCTCAGTAGCACGCCCAACTTGTAAATGCCTGTCGGGTGGAACTGATAAAACTCCATGTCTTCCAACGGGATGCCTCGCCGCCATGCGACAGCACAACCGTCACCCGTGAGCGTGTGGGCGTTGCTGGTGACCTTGTAGATGCGCCCGAAGCCTCCTGTCGCAAACAGCACGGCTTTGGCGTGAAAGATGTGCAAGATGCCTGTTCGCATCTCCAACGCCACGGCGCCACAGCACCGCGTCGCTGGATCCAACGGGTCGCCCGTCAGCAGCAAATCGGTCAGGAAAAACTCGTTGAAGAACTGGACACCGTAGCGGATGCATTGCTGGTAGAGCGTCTGCAAAATCATGTGCCCTGTGCGGTCAGCAGCGTGGCAAGCGCGCCGAACGGGTTCACCCGTGATGTTGTTGGTGTGCCCACCGAAGCGCCGCTGCATGATTTTACCTTCGTCCGTGCGGTCAAAGGGCAAGCCCATGTGTTCCAGAAAGTAGACGCAGTCAATGGCTTCACGGCACATGACTTCTACGGCGTCTTGGTCGGCAAGGTAATCGCTGCCCTTGATGGTGTCAAAGACATGCCATTCCCAGTGGTCTTCTTCCATGTTGCCCAATGCCGCACCGATACCGCCTTGCGCTGTGCCTGTGTGGGAGCGGGTCGGGTACAGTTTGCTGAGCACCGCTGTCGGCACACCTGCTTGCGCGAGGTTGAGCGCCGCCATTAACCCGGCGCCGCCAGCACCTACCACGACGGCATCGTAACGGTGCCGCACGATTTGCATGGGCAGTCACCTCAACTTGAACTCGTATGGGCACAGGACTGTTTTTCCGCACCGCTTGTGTTCATCATGTCATGGCAAGTTTAGCGTGACGGTGCTTGAAAGGTGAACAGAACCAACGCGCCCAAGACCATGACGGCGCCAGAAAGCGTGTAAAGGGCAGCAAGCGCCCAAAAGCGCCGTGTCGGGCGGTGGACGAAATCCAATAGCACCGTCCGCATGCCCCAAACGCCGTGTCCCATCGCCAGCAGGAGCATCGCGAAGTCGTAAAAGCGCCAACCGACATTTGCCCACCGCTGAGCGACGAAGGCGGCATTGATCCGATTGACGCCTCCGTCCAGCAAGTGCATGATGGCAAAGTGCCCCAGCACGAGGAAAATGAGCAAAATGCCTGAGACCCGCATGAACGCCCAACCCAGAAACTCCATGCCGCCAACGGGGCGAGCAGGCGGTTGCGGGCGGGGTAAAGTCAAACTCGGCACGCTCACGGCAGCGACGGCTAAAGTGCTGGCGGCTGCCGGCAACCACGCCCGCCATTCCAGCAAGTTGCCCACGCTAAGGGGTTCGCTACCTTGCAGCATGTAACTGAACATGACGGCAGCGGACGGGACGAACAGGACGACAAACGCCCCGACGACGCCGACAATCAATTGGCGGTTGTAAACCGTCCATGCGGGCACGAAGTCCATGACAATGACCCGCACGCCGTTGAGCGCGTGCAACAGCACGGCGCCCAGCAACAAGATTTCGCCGACCCGAAAGACGGGGTGATGATACAGCCAAACCATGTGGTCGTAAGCCTTCGGGCTGAACCCAATCAGCGAGGTGTCCACGATGTGCACCAGCAGAAAAACGAAAATACCGACACCCGTGAGCCGATGGAGTAAGAACATCCACATGCCTAAATCGCCCCGATAACGCCCATGCACAGGTTGCGTTGCCTCCTTTCTGCGCTGTGTCGGATACGGCACCGTTAGCGTGCGCTATGCGTCATCATTGTAGCGTCCACCGCATGCCGACGCGCTGGTGGGGTGAAACCTGATGGAAATTGGTGTGGCTATCGCACGCATTGAACGGGAAACACTGGATGACGACTTGCGGGCATGGTCTGATGCGGGCGTCGTTGCCGTTGAATGTGATTACGCCCCACTGGTGGAAAATCCTGTGCGGGTGCTGGAGATGTGGCGCCAAGCCTTCCGGGACGCCCGCGTGCGGTTTTGGTCGGTCCACGCCCCTTTCGGTGGACCGCACAACTTAGCCCACTCAGATCAACGGGCACGCCGGCGCGCAGTGGAGTATTTCAAGTTCGTTTTAGAGCGGATCGCTCTCGTCGGCGCAGCCGTTTGCGTCTTACACCCGTCCAGCACCGCTCGCCCAGAGGTCTCACCCCAGAAGGCGTGGGATTGGCTCCGCGAAAGTTTGGAGGAATTGCTGCCTGTTGCCGAGGAGTTGGGGCTTATCTTGGCGGTCGAAAACATGCTGCCGGAAGCGGCGATCGGCAGCGATCCGGCAGAACTGAGCCGTTTCCTTGCCGGTTTCTTGACGCCCCATTTGCGCCTCTGCTTTGACACGGGGCACGCCCACATCGCAGGCAACGTCCACTTGTGGCTGGAAAGTGTCTTACCGACAGTGGCGACCTTTCACCTCGCTGACAACGACAAAACGCGCGATTTGCACTTGCCGCCAGGCTATGGCACCATCCCGTGGGACTTGCTGCAACCGCTGTTGCAGGCTGTGGACTTCCCACTCATCGTGGAGGCCTACCGCTGGGGTAATAGTTCGTGGCAACAATTTCATGACGAAGTGATGGCGACCCTGACAGGACGCGTCGTCACGCTCACAGTGAACGGGACGACCGTAACGGCGCGGTGTCAACGGTGTGGGTGCATCCTGCGCCGCTTGCCGGATGGCGGGACAGCCTGCGGGTGCATCTGAAAGGGTTAAAGCCGTGAGCGGGAGGTGGGTGCCCCGTGATAGACACCCAGCGGGAGTTAGAAAAACGCAATCGGCAGTTAGAAGCCATTTTCCGCATCACTTCGGCGCTCTACGCCAAACAAAATTTGGACGACATGTTGCAGGAAACGCTGCGGGTGGCTTTGGAGGTCGTCAGCGCCGATGCAGGCACCCTTTACCTCTACAACCCCGAACACAACACGCTGGTGTTTCGCTATGTCGTCGGCGAAAAAGCCGATGAATTGACGGGTATGGAGATTCCCGCAGACCGCGGCGTTGCCGGAGAAGTGTTTCAATCGGGGCAACCTAAAATCACTGAGGATGCCAGCCGTGAGGCACGGCACTTGCGGGATGTGGATGCCAAAACGGGCTACCACACCCGCAACATGGTGACGGTTCCGCTGCGGGACATCGAGGGTAAACCGTTGGGCGTGCTCCAAGCCGTCAACAAGCGCGACGGACCCTTTGACCGCCATGACTTGGAAGTGTTAACGGTCGTCGCAACGCTGGCGGCGACGGCGATTGAGACGGTGCGCATGCAAGAGGAGCGTCGCCTCGCCATCATCGCCCGGTTGCTGGGCAACATCAGCCACGACATCAAAAACATGCTCACGCCCATTTTGACCACTGCGCAGACCTTGCACGCGTTTTACCAATCGTTCCGCGCTCAATTGACACATCTTCAGGAGACCCTTCCGCCGCCGGCGCGGGAGGCGCTGCTTAATGCCCTCAACCCGTTTGACAGTTTCTTTGATGAAGCCGTCGCCATGATAGAGGAGGGCTCCGCGCAGATTCAAGAACGCGTCCGCGAAATCGCTGACGCCGTAAAAGGCGTCGTGGCGGAGCCCCAATTTATTCCGACCGATGTCAACGAAGTCGCCGAAAAAGTGTTGCGAGCCCTGCAACCGGTGGCTCAAAAGCAAGGCGTGAAGTTACAGCTAGAACGGGTGACGACGGTGCCGTTAGTGCTGGTTGACCCCAAACGCCTCTACAATGCCCTTTACAACCTTGTCAACAACGCTATTCCCGAAACGCCTGCGGGTGGGTCGGTGACAATTCGCACTTATGTCCGCTACGATGGCGAATTCCCTGACGGCAACTACTTGGGCATAGAGGTCGCCGACACGGGGCAGGGCATGCCTCCGGAGGTGAAGGAGCGCCTTTTCACCGACCGCGCCATTTCCACAAAGCCAGGCGGGACGGGCTTAGGCACGCGCATCGTCAAAAACATCGTGGACGCTCACAACGGCAAGATTTGGGTGGACAGCGAGTTGGGCAAGGGCACGACCGTTTTCATTCGCCTCCCTCTGCGACTTGCCAAGCCCGGTCCCGACGAAGGAGGCGCCGCGCGTTAAATGACGGAACGCAGCGGGTGGAAACGCATGGACTGGTTACTTATGGGCACCGTTTTAGCCCTGCAGGCGAGCGGTTTGCTCGCCCTTGCCAGCGCCACTTACACAACCGGCTGGCTAAAGGTCACCCGTCAAGCGATGTGGATGCTGCTGGGATGGGCGTTGTTTGTCGTGGCAATGCGCACGGATGCTCAACGATGGGCGCGGTGGGCACAATGGTTGTATTGGCTGAACATTCTTTGCCTGGTGATCGTGATGTTCATCGGACACGAACAATACGGGGCGCAACGCTGGGTGCGTATCGGCGGTGTGACCGTGCAGCCGTCAGAGTTCGCTAAACTCGCTCTGATCGTATCCTTAGCGACAATGTTGAGCGAACATCGCGCTCGCTTGACAGAAGCGGCTTTTTTGTTCAAAACGGGCGTCCATGTCACCCTCCCACTCGTTTTGGTGTTCTTGCAACCCGATTTGGGGACGGCGTTGGTGCTGGTGGCAATTTGGCTGGGAATGCTCCTATTCGCGGGCGCGCCGCTACGATGGATCGCTTTCGTTCTCGCTACAGGGCTGCTGCTTTTTACGATCGGATGGCACAAAGGCGTTATCAAAGATTACCAAAAGCAGCGTTTGGTCGCCTTCGTTGATCCCTACTCGCGCGCCAACCGCGAAGGCTACCACATCATCCAATCGCAGTTGGCGATCGGTTCCGGAGGGCTCGTCGGCAAAGGGGTGTTTCGTGGGCGCATGGGCAAACTCGGGTTCGTGCCCGCTCAGCACACGGATTTCATTTTCACAGTGGTTGGTGAAGAGGGCGGATTTGTTTGGGCGTCAACCGTCGTCATCGCTTTCGCCCTTTTGTTGTGGCGGTTGCTGGCAATCGCTGCGGAGTGCGAGACACCCCTCGGCGCGTTCTTGGCGGTCGGCGCTTTCTGTTACTTCGCCGCCCATGTCACCATCAACATCGGGATGACCTTACGCCTCATGCCGATCACAGGGATCCCGTTACCGTTTTTCAGCGCAGGGGGCAGCAACTTAGTCGTCTCCTACCTGGTGTTGGGGCTCGTTCAAAGCGTAGCGATGCGGCGCCGACGGTTGGCTTTCAGTTAGCCGCTACGCAACGCTATTTGCGGATGCCCTAATGAAATTGCAAAGGTGCACGACGAGCAACATCAACTGTTGCCTTTGATCCACGCCGGTCTTTAAACCGATGTCCGCTTCCAGCAACAATCGCAGGGCGTGCCGGATTTGCTCGGCAGAGAACGCGCGTGCCTGCAAAAGAAAGTTGCGAACAGCCGCTGGCGATTGGCGCAGTAGGTTGTAACGCGTGTCATTGGGTAACCGCTGGCGCAACACTTCCGGGACGCGCTCCAGTTGTTGCCGCAGGGTATCGTAGCGGGTGTGAAGGAACGCGGCAGTGATCACCTTAGCGTCCAACAGCAACCGCGCTTGGAGCAAAAAGCGAAATTGCCGGGCGAGCATCCCGATGATGCGCACCGGTTGTTCCCGTCGCTCAAGTAATCCTTCCAAGAGGCGCACAGCGGTTGGGGTGTCTCCGGCAGTGATGGCGTTGACCAACGCAAATACATCCATAGCCAACGACGGCACCGCTTCACGCACCACATCCGCCGTCACGCGTCCGTCCATACCGACAATCAGCGCCAGCTTTTCCACCTCGTTCGCCAACTGGCGGGCATCGTTACCGACCCGTTCTATCAGTTCCTGGGCAGCGTCTTTTGTCAAATGAACGCCGGCTTGTTCGGCAAGCATTTGGACAAATTCTGGGAGGTCTTGCGACCGCAACTTAGCGATGGGCACCAATAACGCCACCTCATCAAGCACATTTAATACCGAGGGAGGCACTGTCTCTGGGATGGCTAAGACGACCCAAGTGTTTTCGGGCACATTTCGCAGCCATTGCCACCACTCGCCGTTGCCCTTGCGTTTCGCGCTGGCTGTGCCCCACACAAGTGGCGGTGATTTGACGACAACCAATCGGCGTTTGAGATGTTCAAACCCAAAGGACGGCACTAACAACGCTTCCACCAATTGTTCCTCCGTCGCTTCCTTGCCGTCCAGAACCGTCAGGGTTTCCATGCGTTCTGCTGGAGGCAGGAGCAACTCAGTCAGCCGTTGCACGACGCGTTGGACAAGGAACTCGTCGTCGCCGAACACCACGATGACTGTCTGTTCCATTTGCCCCGAGCGGGCACGTTGATACAGTTTCGTCAACGCCTTGCGCACATTGCGAAAACTTTGCGCCTCTCGGGGAAGAAGCAAGTAAGGCATAACCGTCACCGCCTCCCACCGGTCATGGGCGCGCCGTTAGCCGAACCAGCAAGTAAATCAACACGAGAACGGACGCGCTGACAAAGTAAAGGGCATAGTTGCGCAAGAAACCTGTCTGCAATCGTCGCGCGCGGTCACCGATGTATGCCACGACCCCACCAGTGGCGTTGACAGCGGCGTCTATCACGCCGAGGTCAAAGTGAGCCGCAAGCCATTCAGCAACCCGGCGTCCCGGTCGGGTGATGAGGGTCGTGTAAAGTTCGTCCACGAAGTATTTGCCTGCCACGAGCCGATACAGCCACGGCAGCGCTTGCACCACGCGCCACAGGGAGCCGGGACGCCACGCGTAAGCCCAAAGGGCGATCACCGCGCCCACTAACGCGGCGCCGACCGCCCACAGTGTCGCTTGTAACGCTTCGGCTGCCGACGGTTCATGTGTTTCGCCCAAGACGGGCTGCAAGTAAGTCGGCAACGCCGTCCAATGTCCCACAAAGGAGGGCATCCACAAGGCGCTGACGACAACGGTGCCGACTGCCAGTAAACTCATTGGCATCGTCATAACGGATGGGCTTTCATGGGCGTGTTCGTGCAAATGCGCATCACGGGGCTGACCGTGGAACACTTTGATGCCCAACCGCACCGTGTAAAAAGCGGTCAGCACCGCCGTGAACAACCCTAACGCCCATAGCGCTTTTTGCTGCTCGGCAGCGTGCAGGATGGCGTCTTTGCTGAACAGCCCGCTGGGAATGATTCCCGCTAACGCCAACCCACCGACCCAAAAAGTCACTGCCGTCGTCGGCATCTTTTTTGCCAACCCGCCCATGCGCCGGATGTCTAAGACATCGTGCAACGCGTGCATGACCGACCCCGCGCACAAAAACAACAGTGCCTTAAAAAAGGCGTGGGTGACCAAGTGATAGATGCCCGCTGCGTAGGCGCCGACACCACACGCAAGGAACATGTAGCCTAACTGGCTGATGGTGGAATAAGCCAAGACCCGCTTGATGTCGTTTTCCACGCAACCCATCGTCGCGGCGTAGGCAGCGGTGAAGGCTCCGATGACCGCAACCGTTAGCAGCGCGATGGGGGCTTGCTCAAAGAGGAAATGCAACCGGGCAACCATGTAAACGCCTGCCGTCACCATCGTCGCTGCATGGATGAGCGCGCTGACAGGAGTCGGACCTTCCATCGCGTCGGGCAACCAGACATAGAGCGGGAATTGTGCCGACTTACCGACAGCGCCCATGAACAAGCCGAGACAAACGAGCGTGCCCAAAGTTAGCCCAAGAGCGGTCGGCCGGTTGAGGGCATCCAGCGCTTTGACCTTTTCACCCCACCAAGGTGTCAGCCAATCGTTTTCGCGAACGGCTAAGGCGATGCCGCCAAAATCCAGTGTGCCGAAAAGCGCCAGCAATGCCAGCGTCGCGACAAGAAACCCCCAATCGCCAAAGCGCGTGACGAGAAAGGCTTTACGCCCCGCTTCCGCCGCCCGTTCGCGGGTGAACCAGAAACTGATGAGGGCAAAGGAGCAAAAACCAACGCCTTCCCAACCGATAAACATGACCGCCAAGTTGCCCGCCAACACCAACAGCAGCATGAAAAAGACAAACAGGTTCAGCAGCGCAAAATAGCGGCTGAATTCCTCGTCGTGTGCCATGTAGCCGACCGAGTAGAGGTGGATGAGGAAACTAATGCCCGACACTGTCAGCGCCATCGTCAGCGACAGCGGGTCAATGAGCAGATTGAACGGGACACGAACGGCTGCCGCTTCCAGCCATGCGAACACATGCACGCTCATGGCGCGTTGGGTGGGCGGCAAAGACAGGTTCATCGCAAGCAAGTAAAGCGCGGACACAAAAGCGCCTGCGATAGCACTGCAGGCGACGACGGCGACTAAATTACGAGGCAACCGTCGCCCCCACACGCCATTGATGACAAACCCCGCCAACGGAAAGGCGAGGACCAACAGAACTGCTGGCCAGTCTTCCACGCCACCTTTGAGCACCGACCAAGTCACTGCATACCCTTCCACGCGTGCATCCCGTCCTTCACTGGCGCACTAAGGTTGCGTCGGGGTGCAGCATATCGCATCCCAACGGCTCGCGCCACGTGCTCACCCCCGCAGCAGCGTGGCGCGGTCTACATCAATCGTGCGTTTGAGGCGGAACAGGGCGACGATGATGGCTAAGCCGACGGCGACTTCCGCTGCCGCCAGCGTGATGGTGAAGAAGACGATGATCTGTCCGTCCAAGTTGTTGTGTGCCCGCGAGAAAGCGACCAACGCCAAATTGGCGGCGTTGAGCATTAACTCTACGCTCATGAACATGACGATAATGTTGCGTTTTGTTAGGACGCCGAACGCCCCCAAACTGAACAGCACCCCGCTGAGGGCGATGACCCAGTTGAGCGGCACCCCAGCCTCCACTCACGCTCCCTCCTTCGGGCGTTTGACCATGACGACAACGCCGACCATCGCGATGAGCAAAATGAGTGAGGTGATTTCAAACGCCAGCAAATGTTTGGTGAACAGGACACGGCTCAAATCTTTCAGCGGCACCAATTGCAATGGGTCAGTTTGCCATCGCAGGAACGCCGAAAGGCTAACGGCGATCGCCAACACAGCGAGCCCCCCACAAACCAGCAGCCCCATCGCCCATTGACGGGGCAATGGGTCAATGCCGAACTCATCGCGTCCCAAGTTCAGCAGCATGATGACGAACAGAAACAGCACCATGATGGCGCCGGCATACACGATCACCTGCGCAACGGCTAACAACTCGGCTCCCAGCATCAAATAGATCGCTGCGACGCAGAACAAGGTCAAGACTAAAAACAGCGCGCTGTGGACGGGATTGGGCGTCGCCAACATGCCCAACGCGCCCACGACGGCGAGGACCGCAGCAACCACGAAAACAACCTTTAACCACACCGTATCTGTCGCCTCCGCCGAGTGCATTTGCGCGGGTATCGCGTGACCGCACGGCACAATGTGGTCGCCGCATAAGTGTAGCGCAGGGTGTGCTGAAGTGCCCAAAAACCCTGTCCAAGCCATACGCCGTTGCTACAAAGTTTAACTGGGAGAAAGGTGTTTTCAACGCTTCAAGCGAGGTGAGGGCGATGGCAGCGATGCCCACGCTACGGTGCCCGCACTGCGGTCACGACAATCGTCCGACGGCGCGGTTTTGTGCGGCATGTGGTAAACCGTTATCTGTGGAGGTCCCTTCACCGCCTCCCAAAGACAGCGCGCCGCCTGCCGTCGCCGTGCCCAAAGAGGAAGCCGCTGAAGCCGCGCGCAAACTGTGGGACTTCGTGAAAACCGTCGTCACCGTCGGCGGTCGGACGGCATGGCTGGAGTTGGTCAACCCCCCTGTGGCGCTGGAAGGGACAGTCTCTGACCGCTTGGACGTGGAAGCCGTCACGCCCCCTAACGAACCCGCCTTTTGGGGTTTCATCGCAGCCGCGATGGTGCTGGCGGTGTTCGCCCTCACGGGTCAATGGGTGTTCCCGTTGCTGGCGACGGTCACGACGCTGGTGCTTTCGTGGCTGCGGTGGCGCCGCCCCTACTTCAGCCCCTTGGCGTGGAAGCGCCTGCTAAGCCTGATCGGTAAGCCCGCACAAGTGCCCAGCGCCTACCTGAAAATCCAAACGGCGACGGGCTTAGTTCAGGTCGCTTTGATCGGCGAACGACAAGGCGATTTGCCTGCCGTCGGCGACCGCGTGCAAGTGTGGGGTATCGCCGACGACAAAGCCGCCACGCAACTACGGGCGTGGAAACTCCAACCCCTGAACGCCGCCGGTCAACCCGCAGGGAAACCCTGCCTCGCCCCGCGCTTGGTGCCCCTTGTACCCGCCCTGTTTTTCGCGTCGCTGGGCGCTACTGTGTTGGCGTGGCTCGTTAATTTGGTGAGGTGAAGGACGATGGCGTTGAAAGAGGGCGACCACTACAAGATACTGATCAACGGTGAATGGCGCACCTCCCATGCGGCAGCAGGGCATGAACACCGCCAACCGACGACGGGCGAGTTGATGGGCATCGTCCCTGAGACGATGGAAGAGGAAGTCCGCCAAGCGGTGCAAACCGCTGCCAACGCTTTTGGGCAATGGCGGCAAGTGCCGACAGACCTCCGCATGAAGTTCGGGTTGCGCCTCGCAGAGTTGCTGGAAGAACAGCGGGAGAAGTTGGTGCGGACGATGGCGACGGAAATGGGCAAAACGCGTTTCGATGCCCATTTGGACATCAATGAGGCTGTCGGCGTCACGCAGGTCGTCGCTCCGATGGCGGTCAGCATGACAGGCAAAACCTACACTAACATCGTCGCCAACTTAACGATGGAAAGCCGCGTCGAACCGCGCGGCGTCGTCGCGCTCATCACACCTTTCAACTTCCCTGTCGCTATCCCGACCGCCCACATCGTCGCCGCCTTGATGGCGGGCAACACCGTCGTTTGGAAGCCCGCACCCGAAGTGCCTGAAAGTTCCCAGGCGTTAGCCTGTTTGGTCTTGCAAGCGATGGAAGACACCGAACGCCGCTACAAAGTGGGGTTGCCACGCGGCATCTTCAACATGGTGCTAGGTGACGCCGCAACGGGCGAGGTGCTTATCCGTCAACCAGCAGTGCAAACCGTTTCCTTCACGGGCTCCAAGGCTGCTGGCGACCGTGTGGACAGCATCGCCAGCGGGTTGGGCAAAAGGGTCATCAAGGAAGTCGGCGGCATTAATCAGCACTTTGTTGACGCCACCGCCGATGCGCGTGCCGCTGCCCTTCAGGTGCTTTACGCCAAGACCATCACCAACGGGCAACGCTGCACCTCGGTGCAAGAGGTCTTAGTGCACGAACGCGTTTACGACACCTTTGTGCACGAATTGCTGGCGTTAGCAAACAATGTCGTGATGGGCGACCCGCTGTCGGACGAAGTGTGGCAGGCGGACAACGCCCCTGACCGCTTCGGCTTGGGTCCTCTGGTCAGCGCCGAGCAAAAAGCCCGCGCCGAAGAGTTGCTGAGCCGTGAACTTGCTGACGGCGCGAAAATGCTCTATCAAGGTGAAGTGCCCGCGCCATGGAGCAAAGGTTGCTTTTTCCCGCTGACCCTTTTGGAAAGCCGGTTATCGGACGACACGCTAGGGCGCGAGGAAGTGTTTGCACCTATTTTGGTCGTGCGGCAAGTTAGCAGCGTCCACGAGGCGCTGGAACTCATCAACGAGCGGCGCATCGGCATCGTCGCCTGCATCCACACCCGCGACATGAACGCTGCCGAGTTTTTCGTCCAGCAGGTTTTGCGCACCCGCGTGGATGTCAACCGACACGGAACGGGTGCGCTGTGGGGCACTAAGTTCGGTGGCGACCGCGGCAGCGGCTCGGGCAATCCGTCGCTGGACAGCGAAATGGTTTACGGCTATGTCTTGTGGAAAACCGTCTACCGCGCCTATACGCCCTTGTAAGGGCATGTTCAACGCCCGCTGCGCAGGCGCAACTCGCGTTTGCGGAACAACTCCATCAGCGGCAACAACGGCGATTCGCCCGGCGTCACTTCGGCGAAATCCACTTGTAGGTGTGTGAGCAGTTGACGGCGGCGCTGCCATTCAGCTTCCAAATGGCGCTGCCACCGTTCCACGGCTTGGGGTGTCCGCAAATCCAACCACCGCTCTTCGCCTGTCTCTAGGTCGCGGAACCGCACGACACCCAACGGTGCCAGCGCGCGTTCGCGGCGGTCGCGCAAGATGAGGGCTAAGACTTCGTGGCGCGCCGCCAGTTTTTTCAGCGGAGCTTCGTAACCCTGTGCGTGGAAATCGGTGAGCAGGAAAACCAGGCTGCGGCGTCGCCGAACAAGGCGGCGCAAAAACTCCAGCGCCGCTGCGATATCCGTCCCATGCCCCTGCGGTTGCGTGAAGAGCAACTCGCGAACAAGCCGATAAGCGTGACGGATACCTTTGCGGGGCGGGATGAACCTCTCTATGCGGTCGGTGAACAAAAGCAAGCCGACGCGGTCGTTGCTGCGGATGGCGGCGAAAATCAGCGCCGCTGCGACTTCCGCTGCCAGTTCGCTTTTCAGTTTCCCTTGCGTTCCAAACCACAGCGACGGGCTGATGTCCACGACGACGAACACGCGCAACTCCCGTTCGTGGCGGAACTTTTTGACGAAGGGTTTGCCCATGCGCGCCGTCACATTCCAGTCAATTGTCCGCACATCGTCGCCGGGCTGATACTCTCGCACCTCTTCAAACTCCAACCCTTGCCCCTTAAAAATGCTCTCGTAAGCGCCCAAAAACATTTCGCCGACAAGCCGGCGCAACCGCACTTCCAATCGTTTGACCCGTCGCAGAATTTCAGCGGGCGATGCGGGTTGGAGCGAGGTCGGTCGCCCGTCGCTTTGCCAGCGTTGCAGCCACATCTTAACCTTCATCGGCAAATGCATCAGCCGCGTGATTGTCATCCGTAACGCAGTCATCGTTCATCACCTTACACCTTTGCGGCACCGACGCACCACTTTCAACGCATCGCTGACCTTTGGCACCGGTTGACGCCAGAGCCGATCCACTTTGAGCCGACAGATTGGCAACGCCACGCTGTGATAAAGCCCCCTGTCCCGCGACCAACTCTCTCGCGCAGGGGCTTTTGCGACTACATCGGTGTGTCCGTCCAAATCGCCTGCCTCCCGTCCTTTCACGGCACAGAGATTTTGCGCAAGACGCGGTCAATGACTTGGTCTGTCGTGATTTCCTCCGCCTCCGCCTCGTAACTGAGGATGATGCGGTGGCGCAAAACATCGTGGACAACGGCGTGAATGTCATCAGGCAGGACATAGCCCCGGCGGCGCAAAAATGCCATCGCCTTTGCCGCCAATGCCAGGTAGATGGTCGCCCGAGGCGACGCCCCGAACTCAATCACCCCGTTGAGGTCGCCCAGCCCGTAGCCTTTGGGGTCGCGGGTCGCTGCCACGATATCTACGATGTATCCGGCGAGTTTGTCGTCCAAGTAGATTTGCCGGACCAACTTGCGGGCGTTCAGCACTTCCCGCGTCGTCGCCACCTGTCGCACCCACGGCTCCGTCTCACCGGTCATCCGTCGCAAGATTTCCATCTCTTCTTCCTTGCTGGGGTAGGTAACCTTGAGTTTGAGCATGAAGCGGTCAATTTGCGCTTCGGGCAACGGGTAAGTGCCTTCGTGCTCAATCGGGTTTTGCGTCGCCATGACGAGGAAAGGGTCATCCAACCGAAAAGTTTGCTCACCGATGGTCACTTGTCGCTCTTGCATCGCTTCCAGCAGCGCCGATTGGACTTTGGCAGGGGCACGGTTGATTTCGTCGGCGAGGACAATGTTGGCAAAAATCGGCCCTTTTTTCGGCGTGAAAGTGCCTGTCCGTTGGTCGTAAACCATCGTCCCGATGATGTCAGCGGGAAGCAAATCGGGCGTGAATTGAATGCGTTGAAATTTGGCGTCCAAAGTCGCGGCGAGGCAGCGCACCGCCAGCGTCTTCGCCAGCCCCGGCACACCTTCCACGAGGATGTGCCCGTCCGCCAACAGACCGATCAGCAGCCGCTCAATGAGATAGCGTTGCCCGACGATGACTTTGGTGATTTCATTGACGATCCGTTCCACAAACCCGCTGGCTTGGTAGATGTGTTCGGACAGCCGCTGAATGTCGTCGTAGGTCATGGACGATGCCTCCTGTCGGCAGAAGTTACAACGCACGGGGCAATTTTAGCGGCGCTCGTTACCTTTCCGCCATGCCCAACCAGCGCCGATACACTTCTTCACATAACCGCACATCGGTCAATGCATCTTCACCTGGCGAGCGGAACGGTTCGCCCGTGAGCAGGCAGCGAATGAAGTGTTCGGCTTCTCGCTTGTAAGCCCACGACCAACGGTCTTGGGGCAACGGGCGGAAAAAGGTGTGGCGGTCGCCGCTCAAGTAAATTTCCACCTCGCCGACTTGGTTGCGCAATAGCAGCGGGGGTGACCACAAGTGCACCCAGCCCCGCTCAAAGTAAACCTGCGTGTGCTCATCCCAACGGTAGAAAGTCAACGAACCCGTCTCCAAAACGACCCGCACACCAGCGACCCGCAAAACGATGACGCCCGTGTAACCGTCACCGTCCAAATCCACTGCAATCACTTGTGCATCGTCGCCCGCATCCAACAGCCAACGGGCAAAGTTGAAAGCGTGAACATACTGCTGTAAAAAAGCGACGAAGCGCGGGGCAAACTCGTCTGGCAACCATGCGGGTTTGATGGACGGGGCGGGTGGAGCGGGTTCGTCGGTGGTGACAAAGGGTGTGTCCAACCCGCAAATCCAATCGCCGCCGAAATAATGCACCCGCACCAAAGTGGGGCGCCCCGCTTCGCCCGTTTGCCGCCACCTGTCAACCCATTCCTTCGCCAACTCGTAGCCTGCATCGTAGCGCTTCATGTAAGCGACCATCAGCGGTGTGCCCGTTTGCCGTGCGGCGGCGAGGATGCGTTCGGCTTGCTCCACGCTGACCGCCATCGGCTTCTCCATGAACACGGGTTTGCCCGCCAACAACGCATCGCGGGCGATTTCACCCTGCGCGGCGAAATGCGCTGAAACCGCCACTGCGTCCACTTCAGGGTCGGCGAGCAACTCGGTGTGATGGCGGTAGACTTTTGGGATGCCGAACCGTTGCGCCACCAACGCGCCCAACTTGGGGCGCACTTCGGCTAAAGCGACGACACAGCAAGCGGGCAAACCGGTGAAGTTAGGCAGATGGACCTTTTGCGCCATGAACCCCGCCCCGACATAACCCAACCGAACGAGATCGCTCATCGTCGTTCACCTTGTGCCTTGAATTCCCACGCTTCCTGCCGCGCCAACTCCGCCAACCATTTCGCCAACGCTTTGCGCTCCGCCTCTGTGCCCGCAAAGGGCGGCATGAACCCGCGCAACCGGTGCAACCGTTGCAACGCGTGGTCAATCATGCGTTCGTCCCAGCCAAGAATCAGGGGTTTGATGCCGTTGTAGCCGTCAAGGGTGTGGCAACTGGCACATTGCAAGCGAAACAGTTCACGCCCAGCGTCCCGCCAGTTGTCCGGTGTGACGCGCGGCACCGTCGCCCATTTGGCAACCGTCAACACACCCCGCCGTCGCAACAAGGGGACTTCTTCAGGGCGCACGGCGTTGCTGAACATGTAGCCGTAGATAACAAAGGGTTTGCGGACGGCTTCCCGCACCCATTCGGTCATGCCCGTCGTCAGAAACGCCAACGCCATGATCAGCAGGGCGAAAGGCTGGCTGAAGGTGTGGGGCAACCGAAACGCGCCGAGGTAACTGAAGGCGAAAATCAGCACCGACATCAGCAAACTCATCGTCACGAACACGGTCAACACGGGTGCCGCTCCACCCAATGCCAACCGCTTGGCGCTGTCGGGCACCTGCGTTAAATACCATGCCAACCCGAGAGGCATGAGCAACCCTGCGGGGATGAGCCATTGTGCCGCCCAACGCACCATCTTCGCCCGTAAGTCCTCAGGTCGCAATTGTGTCGCCGTGACCAACGCAAAGATGCCTGCCAATGCGATGGCGATCAGCGTCCGCAAAAAGAGGGACGGTAGCGTCGTCGGGTTGAAAAACGCGTCCCAAAGCGACCGCGTTTGCAGCCATGTGCCCGGTGTCAACATGAAGCAGAGGATGCCGTTGATGAGAAAAAGCGAAACCCACGCGGCAGCGAAATAGATGCCACCGACGAGTAGGTGAGTGCGGGGCGGCAATCTGTCCCAGCCGTAGTAGTAGACGAACGCCGCCGCAATCTCCACGAAAAACGCCACCCACTCTGTTGCCCACACCCAAACGAAAACCAGCAGCAAAGTGCGGGTCGCTGACGGATGGACCAAGCCAATCGTCCACCAAATCCCGACGCCCGTCACCGCCCCTGCCACCAACACCAGCAAAACGAAAAAGCGCGTGTGCTGGCGCACATAGTCCAAGACGCGCGGGTCGTTTTCGCGATATGCCTTAAGTTCCGTCAGGGGCAAAAACAACCCACCGCCGACTGCGAAGTGGGCGATAAAGACATGGGCGATGGCGATGATGCCAATCAGCATCCCGCCGCCCAAATAAGGCACTTCCCAGACAGGGTAGTTCATCGCCCGCTCCCTCCTTGCCCAAAGCGACGCAGCGTTCCGTCATCTGCGGCAGCGGTGCTTGGCTGCTCCCGCAAAAATTTTACAGAAACCGCGTTGGCAGCGGGCATCCGGCACATGCTGAGCGATGTGCCCATCGTCCATTGTTGTCTCCTTCGGCTATTATCAACCCTCAGGGCATTTTCCCCCACGCCCGTTGCAGCTGCAACACCATCCAGATCACCGTGCCCAAACCGAACACCAGCAGGAGGGCGAAAAGGACGACGATGCCCCACTGGGGTTGCACGGGGACATCGCTAAGGCGCACTTGTGGGGCGTGAAGCGCCAAAAGGTGCTGGCGCAACACGAACCGAACGCCCGCCATCATCACTATCGTCCCGCCCATCGCCCCGAAGGCGACCAGTAACATCGGCAAGGGACGCACCCGTAGGCTCAACGCGGCGGCGATAACGCCCACGATGGAAAGACCGATGCCCACTACCAACAGCGCTGTGCTGACGCCATCTGCACCGACGAACTTTTGCCAAACGCTTTTTTCGTGTAACAGCAAAAACAGTGGACCGACGAAGTAGTTGAGCAGCGTCGGGGCAACGAACCAACGGACGCCCGTGCGGTGAAAAGCGATGGCGCCATCGCTATCGCGCTTGGCGACGACGGCGACGCCGTAGAGCGCCATCGTCAACCCGAAAAACGCCGCTGACGCCAAAACGAAGTGGGCAAAGCGCGGCAACAAAGTCGGCTCCCACCAGTTGAGGTTGAAATGGCGGTCAGACGGGGTTTCTTGCCACAAAATCCACCAGCGAAAGGGTGTCGCCATCAGCGTGATGACATTGCTGAAGGCAAACGCAATGTAAAGAAAAAGCAGCGTGCTGGCAACGATGACCCAACAGCGCCATCGCTCCAAGCGGTCACTCGCCCACGCGTAGGCGTAAATGCCGTAGTAGCCGAGCAGCAGCGCTGCAATGACCAGCAGCCACGCCCAGGCGATGAGGATGGCGGCGGGAAAGAAAAATTGCCCGTAGGTCACCTGCAAAAACAGCAAAGGCGCAATGCCCGTCGTGATCGTGAACGCCGTCGTGATGGGCAAGTAGCGGACAACCCATTGGCGCAGCCGTTCGTCCAGTGCATGGCTCCATTCGCCCCACGCCAAAAACATCAGCCCGCCCAAAGTCAAGTTCATCGGAACAAGGTGCACAACGAAGGTGATAAACAGCAACGCTTGCAGCAGCCAAACAGGCGCCGGCAGCGGGATAGGTTCGGGCGTTGGAATAAAACCGCCTTGCTGCTCCATCGCTCATCACCTCGCACGCATGAACGCAAAAATTTTGCCAGATACTTTTATCGCTCAGTTTCATCCGACGCCGTCCGATGTAGGGTGGCTGCTGAGCCACCTACCGTGGCAACGCCGAAGAGTGAGGGCTGAATAACGGGATGACACGACAACGGAGCGGCGAAAAACAAACGAACTACCCGCCCGAATTTTTGGACGGGCTGCGCCTTTATTGGCGGGGCTGCTATTGGCACTCGCATGAGGCGTGGGAGAGTTTATGGCGCAAAGTCGGCGAACCTGAACGGAGTTTCTTGAAAGCGCTCATTCAACTGGACGCCGCCCTCATCCACGCCGAACGGGGCGAATGGCGCGGGGTGCGCAATTTGCTGTTGCGGGTGAGCCGCTACTTGCAAGCGTGCCCCGGCAAAGTGCTGGGCGTGGCGCTGCCAGAATTACAGCGGCAAGTGGCGGCGCTTCAGCGAGAGGTGGACGCCATATTGCAGGGCAGTAAAAAGCGCTTCAATTGGGCGCTCAAGCCCCGGATCGTGCCCGACGGCGTGGTGCCGCCCCGACGCCAACGGTTACACCGCGCCAAAGCCGATGTGCCTGAACGACAAAGGAGGGAGCGTCCCGATGTTTGAATTGGCGCGCCGTTACATCAAAACGAGCCTTGTGTTCGCAGTGCTGAGCACGCTGTTAGGCATGCACATGATCGCCGCGCAGCGTTTCGGCGAACCCAAAGCCCTGCGGTGGCTGCCGACGGCTCATGGGCATCTGTTTCTCGTCGGCTTCGTGGCGATGATGATCATGGGCGTCGCCATCTGGATGTTCCCGCGCCCCAAAGACGCCCGTTACAGCCCACTGCTTTCAGAAGCGATTTATTGGCTCGTCACAATCGGAACCGCCGTGCGGGCGTTAGGCGAAATTGCGGCGAGTTACTCCACCGCTCGCTGGTGGCTGACCCTTTCAGCGGTCGGCGGGTTGGCGCAAGGTGTTGCCATTCTGCTTTTTGTCACCAACATTTGGACACGCATTCGTCCGATGGGCAAACTGATGCAAGAAGACCGCGAACCGTTGCCGCAAAGGAGGGAAAACCTTTGAGGCGTTTGCCACCAGTTACTCTAAAGATGCCTGACGGTGCACCGTTTACGCCTGATTGGCGTCGTTACGCTGTTACGGTCGTCGCGATGTTACACGACAGCAACTGTCACGTCTGTCGGGCACATTGCCGACTCTACGCAGCAGCAAAAGAACGACTTGCCGAGTGGGACGCGAACCTGCTGTTGGTGTGGCGGGGCAGCAAAGTCCCTAACGGCTGCGAGGGCGTACTGGACGAAAGCGGAGCGGCACGACGGGCGTGGTTGGACGGCGATGCGGCGGGCGTTTTACTCGTTGACCGCAACGGCGTCGTCGTTCGTCATTGGAACGCTTCCGGCAAAGGGTTTCCGTCGGTGGAAGAAGTCTTGGCTGCCGTTAAGCACGCGGTTTTGCAATGCCCCGAATGAGGCGTTGCCGACGGGGCGTGGGCGCAGTTTGCGCCCTAAGGCAAAGGCGTGCCTGTCCCCAATGCTTGCAAGAACAGACCCCAATGGGTTTGGCGGGCAAAATCGTTGGCGTTGAGGTAGCGGCTGTCAAACTGGGCGGGGTCAGGGAAGTAGATGGCAATCCCGTGAGCGTTGCTAACATCCGCGTCAAACCCACTGGCGTGGGATTCGTAGAGCAGCGCCTTGCCCGCATTGGGACCGTGTAAGTCCATCACCGCCTGCGCCGCTTGGCGGATAGCAGCATCGTCAATGTTCGCCCTCAACAACTGGCAGTAGTGGTAAAGGTCGCGGTAAATCACTTCGCTGAAGGTCTGGGTCTGATTGCGCAAATTGATGAACTGCTGGCGATATTGCGGGATTTTGTTGAGGAGCACTTGGGCTAAGGCGTCTACCCGCTGCACATAACTGGGCACGACGCTTTGATTGTAGACGGCGATCGTCACTGCACTCCCTGCCCCATTGGTCGGCTGCCCCGGTTGGTAACTGGCGATGTAGTGCTGAACGAAGCGTTGCAAAAACTCTTCCGTGCTGATGCTGGGGTTGCGCTGCAACTCAAACAAAAAGCGGTCGTAGGGGTAGCCGTCATTGGGCTCAGAAAGTTGCGACGCGATCAGGTAACGGCAGGCATCCCGCAGTTGATAGGCGATCTCAATCTCGCTCATTTCTGAGGCGTCTAAGCCGATGATGTCAATGGGGCGCCCCAAAAGTTGCACAGCGGCGGCAAAGGCTTGTTTGGTCTCGTCCTCGTTGAGGTAGTCGTTGAAACTGTCGGCAAACATCATGCCCCGTGTCGGCTGCCTGCGGAGCCGAAAGGGGCGCACCCCTGCCCCGTGATCAGACAAGATGACCAAGTAGCGCTGGGCGGGAAAGTTTTGGATGCCCCAGAGCAAAAAATCCCGCAGCACATTCCCATCGCCCATGTTTACCTTGCCCAAATCAGCGATGAGTTGGCTGCGGATGGTGTTGTTGGGAGGAGTGGTAAAATCGGGCGGAAAGGACTCTTGCGGGTCGCGGGTGACATAGTAGCGGCGGGTCGTGGACCAGTCACCGTTAGAAGTGTCGTAACGGGGCGAGCGGTCTAGTTGGACGACGATGTTGAGGTTGTCGTCGCTGCCGATGCGCTCCATTTCGTTGAAGTCTTTGATAAGGGCGTCTTCCAAGTCGTTGTCGCCCGCTTGATAGACCAACACAGTCCACAGTTTGGGTGTGCGTTGTATTGGTGGCGGGGTAGGTCCCACTACCGAGTTAGGGTTGCTGCACCCTCCGACAGCGATTAGGACAATCAACAAAACCCCGTTCAGGCAGCGCTTCAAACTCATCGTGATAACCTCCTTGACGCAAGGTCGCCTGCCATTTACCCGTCCACAAAATTCGCCAAACGCCGCCTTAAACTTTAACCCGGTCGCAGTTGAAAGGTGTTGAGACGGTGGTTGAGTGGCATTGGAGTGCGATTGGCTTCACATGAAAAAGGAGCGTGAGGGTTGAATGGCGCGGTACGCCCTAGCGATAGATTTGGGCGGAACGAAAGTGGCAGCCGGCGTCGTGGGTGAGGACGGCACAGTCCTCGCTCAAGCGACGCGCCCGACGGAAGCGGCAAAAGGCGGCGATTGGGTGCTTAACCGCGTTAAAGAAGCAGCGTTGGAGGCATTGGATGCCAGCCGATTGCCCCCCGATGCCCTCGTCGGTGTCGGGATGGGAACGCCCGGCGTTGTGGATGCGACGACAGGTGTGATGCTTTCGGAAGCCGTCAACATCCCCGATTGGAAAGGGCGCAACTTGAAAGCAGAACTGGAGCAAGTGCTGCATTTGCCCGCGTTCGTAGACAACGATGCCAATGTCGCGGCGTTGGGTGAATGGATTTTCGGTGCGGGCAAAGGGACACGCCACCTCATTTACATCACCGTCGGCACGGGCGTTGGAGGAGCAATTATCCTCAACGGGTCCCTCTGGCGCGGGGCGAATTTCGCTGCAGGTGAACTGGGGCATGTGCCCGTTAACCCCGACGGTCCCCGATGCGGTTGCGGCGGTTACGGTTGCGTGGAACTTTTCGTGTCTGGACCCGCCATCGCCCAACGAGCACGCGAGTTCACCGCTCGGGGTGTGCAGAGTCAGATAGCCCCAAAAGCGCCTGAAGAAATTACCGCCGAGCAGGTTGCCGTCGCAGCCCAACAAGGTGACCCCTTGGCGCGGTTTATCTTGGCTGAGGCAGGTAGATACTTGGGCGTTGCGTTGGCAGGCATCCTTAACCTGCTCAACCCTGAACTTGTCCTGATCGGGGGAGGTGTCGCGGCGGCAGGGGAGTGTCTGTTGGAACCATTGCGCTGGGAGGTGCGCCGTCGGGCGCTTCCTACCGCCACAACGACACCGATTTTACCTGCTGCCCTCGGCTCCAACGCCGGCCTTTTAGGTGCAGCCGCCTTGGCATTCCGCTCGCTGGAGATTTTGTGACAGCGGTGAGGGCATCGCCTTTATCGCCAATCCAGCAGCACGATGCCTGTTTGCCCTCGTTCGGTCATCAGCAGTTCGTAAGCGCGAGGCGCTTCCTGCCATCGGAACCGATGGGTCACTAACTCCGTCGTCGCCACTTCGCCCCGCCGCACCAATTCAAAAAACAACTCCGTGTTGCGCTCCCGCGTCCAAGGGTCATCGGGGTTTTCGTGGGGCGGGTGCGAACTGGTGTGTGCCCCGATGATGCTGATGCTCGTCCAATTGCACCAATCGTGGAAGTCAAACGGCGTCTTGCCGCGCGGGCTGCTCAAAATGATGAGGCGCCCTTGCCGCCGCACGACTTTCACTTCATCCAAAATCGCTTGGGCGTTGCCCGTCACCTCAAAGACGATATCCGCCATCCGACCTTTTGTCCACCGAGCAATTTGGTCGGCAAGGTCAGGGGCAGCACCATCCAACGCCGCATCCACTGCCTTGATGTGTTCGGCTAAGGCGCGTCGGTGCGCCATCAAATCCACGCCAATAACGGGACGCGCTCCGCAAAGGCGAGCGAATTGCGCCGCCCAAATACCGATCGGACCCAACCCGAACACGACAACGCTTTCGCCCAATTGCACCTTTGCCCGCCGCACCCCATTAAGTGCAATGATCGCGAGAGCAAACAACGCGGCATCTTCATCGGCGACCCCTTCGGGCACTTTCACGCAAAACTCGTCTTGCCGATAGACAACGAATTGGCTGTGCGGCTTCCAACCGACCACACGGTCACCGACCTGAACTTTGTCCACGCCATCGCCGACAGCGACGACCTCTCCCATGTGACTGTAGCCAAGTTTGAGCGGGTAGCGAGCCAAGCGCGCCCAAACACTGTCAGGTGGGAAATCTGCGGTCACCAAAGTCAACTCTGTCCCTGTGCTGATAGCGGAAAACTTACCTCGCACCAAAAACATTCCCGCCCCCAACGCTGGCAATGCCTCTTCCTTCACGACGACTTGCTTGGGCGCTTCACACATCACCGTCCATGTTTGCACCATGATGCATTCCTACCTTCCTTCACCGCGTTTCACTCACGCTTTTCCGACATGCCCACAAGTTTCCGCATGCGCGTGGACACCATTTTGTCACCTCCAACCCACTTTCTGCCACGACCATTGCGATAGGCGCGTTCAGGAAACAGTTGTGCAATTGCCAAGCACCCTCCACAACCCGACAGCCAATCTCCGCAACAAAGGGGAAGCAAAACGCAAGCAGCCCTCCCTTGCACCTACATTTGCCAAATTGCGCAGTATGGTCGGCAAATGATCGCCACACATGGAAGGAAACTCTTCAGCCAACGCCACCACCCACGCATGAAAACCCAGCTTCGCCGAGCAATACCTCACTCACCTTCACCTGCCAAACGCGATGTGACTGCTTTGTAAGATACGCGAGACACTTGCTATCGCTCGTTGTCGGTCGTCTCGTTGAAAGGTTTTTAGAGATGCCAGTGTCTGCACACTTTGCAACAACTCCCATACCCGTTTCACAGGAGCAGACTCAACGGCATCGAGAGCCGATTTTCCGTGAAAGCCACAAATGCCCTTGTCGCTTGGGAAATGACAACGAGGTTGTTGTCAACGCTGGATGGTAGGGGAGAGTCGGTAACAAATCGGCGGTCCGATTTTTGCCAATCAGCCACAGCAATGGCTGAAAGCATTTTGAACAATATCCACCTCGTTGCTGAAAAGTCCGCTAAAGCAGGTCAGATGTCGCCCTTCCTCTGTTCGTTAGCCGCCCCATGAACGCATCCATAGTCAAGGATCAATCAAACCCTATGCGAAAGGGAAACGGCCACCAGTCTTTCAACAAGGGGCGCAAACATCCTGCCCATAACATTCCAGCAGTTAAATAGTGCCCCAATGCGATGCCTAAGAATAAGGAATAAGTTTGCGGTAAAGCCTCATGCCTCCGTAGTGTAAAATCAAACCTTTAACTACCCAAGCGACTAAGCAGGGAAACCAATAAGGGCATAAATGCCCATAGGCTCCTGCTAAAATGAAGCCGAGAGGATGCCAAGGCGATGAAGTCCAAAACCTCCTCAAGACCATCAACGCTCCACTGACCGCTGTCCCATAAACCACCCAACTCAACCTTTCACGCCTCAAGAGGTGCGGGTTGTCCACTAACTGGCTAAGCCAACGGTAATCTTGGACAGTGACCAGAGTTCTGAAGTCGCCTGTGCCTGGTGTCCCTTCCAAAAAATTTGCTCCACGACGATAATAGGCTTGCAAGTGAGTAAAAAATGCTATCCACAGTCCGACCGCTCCACCGGCGAAGCCCCATATGGAGAATTTTGAAGAGATAATGTTTCCTTTTGCGATCAATTTGATCGCATCTGCTGCGTAGGCAGCATTAAGAGGTAAAAAGAAATGCCGGCTTAACCAGAAGAAGCCACCTAAAAGGGCAAGATGTCTTAAATTTGATGGAACACCAAGGGCGAGGAAAAGGATTTCACGCTGCATTCCGTAAGGATACACCCATGTATATGGCATTCCAATTTCAGCACGTATACGGACGTAAACAATGGTGAACAACATTACCATTAGCCAGTAAGTAGTTGCGAGAGTAACCGAGAGTCCAGAGAAAATCATCCAAGTAAGCACCACACCACTGGCTATTATCAAAAGTCCACAAGCAAATATTTTTCGCTTAGACCAACAACCATGAAAAACCCGCAAGAGAAAGAAACATCCGAAGAAAAGGTAGCCACCAGCGCTTTGAAGTTGAGGGTAAGGGAAATCAGGAAGAGTAAATCCTCGGTAGCCAATACCAATTAAGGTGAAAAGTTTAAGGACGCCGTAGAAGAACCAAATTGAAAACAAAATATCTTGCGGAACGAAATATCCTAGCCCAATCCCGTGCCAATGTGGGTAAATACGAAGAGGTCTAAGACTGTCAAACGGCTTCCCCTCAAGTAAAAAATCCAAGTTCCCAAAAAAAAGTTTTCCACAGGGTTATCGGTAATGGGACGGAGTAATGAAATAAAAATCATCGTCACAGTTGGTAAACCACCTAAGACCATCCCTGTCAGGGTTAGAGACGAAAACAGTGCTTTGAAATGAACTATATACAAAGGGAGTTGAGCTAAGGGGAAATTTAGTCGCTCAGATGCTAACCATTCCGGTGTTAACAACAATGAAAGTCCCCAAGCAAATGCTAATAAGGCAAAAAAGAAGACGCTCCAAAGGACTAAAGGAAAAATCCAAACAGCCCACGGGACACCGCTTTTGCTACCTTCAAAAAACTCCCTTACAATTTCTGTGTCCTTAGGTACCCACCAGTGGGGAATAACTTGCCAGAAATCTCTAAGATGGTCGTAAGATTGTGCGAAATAACCGGGAACAGTCAAAGCAGGGAAGAAAGCCCTAACCCCGCCACTCATGGCAGGAATGATTGACATAACGCTAAAGATGTAAAAGGCAATAAGTTCAGACTCGGTCAAG